>DAOWEW010000197.1 GCA_030638305.1 Desulfobacteraceae bacterium | reverse complement strand
CTTGTTTCCGAACCGGATCTGCTCCTTTTAGACGAACCGACTAATTATCTTGATATCACTTCCATTCGCTGGATTCAACGCTTTCTTGTCAACTGGCCTCACGAATTGATGCTTGTCACACACAACAGAAGCTTTATGGACAAAGTTGTGACTCACATCCTCGGCATCCACAGGAAAAAAATACGGAAAATAGCAGGAAATACGGAAAAATATTATGCGCAGATTGCCCAGGATGAAGAAATATATGAAAAAACACGTCTTAATGATGAACGTCGTCAAAAAGAAATAAAGCAGTTTATCAGCCGGTTCAGAGCCAAGGCCAGGCTTGCAAATATGGTACAATCCAGAATCAAAACTCTTGAAAAAACAGAGAAAAAGAAAAAACTCGAAACGATCAAAACTCTTGACTTTTCTTTTCGCAGCAACCCTTTTCGAGGAAAACATGTTTTGAAAGCACGCAATGTAACGTTTTCATATGATCAAAATAAGCCTCTGATACAAGGTTTGGATATCTCCTTAGAGGCGGGTGACCGCGTCGGTATTATCGGGAAAAACGGTAAGGGAAAAACCACGCTGCTCAAGCTTTTATCAGGTGTTCTTGCATCGCAACCCGGTGAAATTTCATATAATCCAGCAGTTAAAAAAGGGTTTTTTGAACAAACTAATATCAGCAGCCTCGTGAATACACGGACTGTTGAAGAGGAGATTCTCTATTCTCACACGGATGTAGACCGGCAGTTGGCCCGAAATATATGCGGCGCAATGATGTTTGAAGGAGATGCAGCGCTAAAAAAGATCGGTGTGCTTTCCGGCGGTGAGAAAAGCCGTGTAATGCTTGGCAAGCTTCTGGTGACACCACTAAACCTGCTGCTGCTTGATGAACCTACGAATCATCTTGATATGGATGCATGCGATGCGATGCTGGCCGCCATCGACAGTTTTGATGGAACCGTTATTATTGTCACTCATGATGAAATGTTTCTCCATGCGCTGGCAAATCGTCTCATTGTATTTAAAAATAACCGGATATTTATGTTTGAAGGCAGCTACCAGCAGTTTCTTGAAAAATGCGGGTGGGAAGATGAAGAAATAGAGGAAAAATCTTCCAGAAAAAATACCAGAGACGAAAAATCCGGAGCAAAACTGACAAAAAAGGAATTACGGCGCCAGCGGTCTGAAATCATCAACAAACGATCAAAACTCATAAGGCCTGTTGAAAAAAAAATTGTCCGGGCGGAAGGGGATATTGAATTAAATGAAAAAAAGCTCGACACTCTCAATGCAGCTATGCTGGAAGCTTCCAAAGCCGGAGACGGCAAAAAAATAGCGGAAATTTCACGCTCTATCCATCATTGCCAGTCTATCATTGATCAGTGCTTTGATGAACTGGAAGATTTTTACAAAGAAAAGGAAAAGCTGGAGCTGGAATTTAATGCCTGAATTGGGTAATTTATTTTTTCCGAGTCACTAATGGTCATGAAAAACCCATCCCGATATTCGCTATGCTATTTGATCATTTTTTGAATTCTGCATGATGAAGATTTTTGCAATAGACGGTTCTAAAGAAACTGGTGAAAAAAAATCAGACGGATAAAGATAATCTTCACCTTCTTCGTCAACCACACGGATTTCATTGTGCCTCTCCGCTTCCTCATCCGGTAAACACTGGTAAACCTTCCACCGTTCCAAAGATGCTTCGTTTCCTTTATTATCAATGCAGATGACGAGCCTCTTCTTTTCAAGTTGATTTATCATAATTATTCTCCCAGGTAATATTTTACCTTGATATTTTTTTACCAATACCATGAGCTTCAAACCAATGGATTTCAGCTAAGAGAGTATTTCGACACAATGATTCTTAAAGATATTATCCAGCGCTATAATGTGAGCAAACCGAAACAGTGCATTCATCTTTATAATTATTTGATGTCTAATATCGGAAAAGCACATACGCTTCAGAGCAGTTACCGCTATTTAAAGCAAGTCGGATTTAAAAGCAGTCGGGATACTATCAGGGAATATATAAATTGGGCAAAAGATTCCTGGCTCTTGTTTACCGTGCCGATTTTTTCTGACTCTCTTAAAGATCAGGAAAGAAACTATAAAAAAGTTTATGCGATTGACTGGGCGCTTGCAAATAAAAACAGCCTTATCCGGGATAGTTCTTATTTCGGAGCCCTTGAAAATATGGTTTTTGTCCATATGTATCAAAAGTGGCCAAGAGTTCATTACTATTTAACCCGCAATAGACGGCAAAGGACATCCCGCCCTAACAGTGCAGGTTTGTATGGATATCAGTCATGAAAAAACCATAAAAAGGGAGCTGAATGCAATTGTTGCGACAGCGAAATATTTTAAAATTAAGGGAAATTTAATACTGACTTACAATCAGGAAAAAGACTTTCAGGCAGAAGGTATTACAGTCAGAGCCAAGCCGGTATGGAGATGGTTGCTGGAATCTGCGTAATCCGTGTAATCTGCGGATTAAAATAATTTTAACTGAATTCCGGTTTGCTTTTTTGTCTTTTTAAAATAGTGCTCCTCATTTTTTTTCAAGCTCATTTCTATATCGTTTATAAACGGAGACACCTCTCTTTCAAGCATTTTTCCATATACCCTGCGTTTTGTTGCATATGTAAAATAAAGTTTTTCTTTTGCACGAGTCATTGCTACATAAAACAACTTTCTTTCTTCCTCAATGTCCGGTTCTTCGTCTCCATATTTTCTCATCGGTATAAATCCATCTTCGCAACCGGAAATAAAAACTACCGGAAATTCAAGACCTTTGGCTGTATGCATAGTCATTAGTGAGACTTTTTCTGCCCGGGAGGAATAAATATCCGTATCTGAATGAAGCGCTATTGATGAGAGAAAATCGCCGGATGCCGGATCAGAATTGCTGGCCATAACAATTATGTCGTTTAAGGCTTGTTCTGTAATTATATCTTTGATTTTTGTTTTTTCAGATAAATACAAAAGTTTTTCTTCAATCGTTAAATTTTTAAGTTTTTCTTTTATTTTAAAGACGTTACTAATAAAATTATAAAGCTTTTGCTGGCCTGTCCTGCTAATACCATCAACAGGAAAACGACAAGTCTTTAACATAGCTTCTTTAAGGGAAAATCTGTTTTTATAACACCATGTTTTGAAGGTTTGCATGGTTTTTTTACCAACACCTGCTTTTGTTAAATATATAATTCGTTCAAAATCAAAATAAGACCCTCTTTCATCAATTATTTTTAAAAAAGATAACAGCTCTAAAATACCTTTTGAATTAAAAGCATTTTCTCTGTTTATTATCTGATATGGAATGTTGGCCATATTAAAAACATCTGCAATAATTTTGCTTTGAATCCAGGATCTAAATAACACTGCAAAGTCCGAAAAACCCATCTCTTTCTTTGTACAAGAGCTATCAACACTTCCGTAGTCAATAGAATGGAATCCAATGCCTCCTACCATTTTTTCGATTATCTTGCCAATAGCTACAGCCTCAGCCTTTTCCGAACCAAGCTCAATAATATTTATTTTTTTTGGCCCTTTAATATCGGAATAAACACGTGAGACAGAACCTAATATATTGTAATCTCTATGATTCTTTATGGTCTGGTATGATGCTTCAAGTATGGTTTCGGTTGATCTATAGTTTTGATTTAGCTTTATAACTTCAGCTTCAGGGTAGTCTTTAATAAAATTCTTAAAATAACGAACATCTGAACCCCTGAATCCATATATTGACTGGTCAGGATCACCGATAACACATATATTGCTATCAGGCTTTGTAAGGGCTTTTATAATTCTATATTGTCCTTTGTTTAAATCCTGATATTCATCAACAAATATATGTTTGTATTTGTCTTTATATTTTTTACAAAAATTTATATCTGATTCTAACAGCTTTACTATATTAAAAATCAAATCTTCATAATCGTAAAGCTTCTCAATTGATAAAATGTTTTGATATTCCCTATAGACATCTGAAAATTCTTCTCTTTGCGACTCATTTATTTCTTTTAAATTGTCTTGCGGATAAAGCAAGTTCTGTTTAGCGGAAACAATCATAGTTAACAGATCCGACGGTTTTGTTGAAACCTTAACTCCTTTAATTTCAGCCTGCTTTATTGCCTCTGTTATTAGTATTTTCAGATCAAAATCATCTATTATTGTATAATTTTTATTATTATTCAGATCTTTTAAAATTTTAAAACAAAAAGAATGAAATGTAGTAACTTCGGGCAAATCTTTTGTGTTACCCATTAATAATAAAAGCCTGTCCCTCATTTCCTGGGCTGCTTTATTTGTGAACGTTACAGCAATTATATTCTCAATTGAAACTTTTCGTTCTGTAATGATATAAGCAATTCTATGTGTGAGTGTAAGTGTTTTACCTGTTCCGGGACCGGCTACAATCAGCAAGGGGCCGGCGTTATGCTTAACTGCTTTGAGCTGGTCTTTATTAAGCGAATCTAATGTTTTTCTTTGTGTACTATCTTTTGTTTTATTCGGCTTTTTTGAAAGCCCTGATGTCTGTTTTTCCGGAATCTTACAAATTTTTTGCGACCGCAGGGGTTTAACTAAAGCAGGAACTTCAAACAGTTGTTTTTGTCCAAGAAGCTTTTGCTTTTCATCTTGTTGAAAAACCCTTATTTTTCCATATTCTCCATCATATCCTGGAAAAATAATAACCTTTTGTTTGCGCATCCGGTTAATAGCCTCTCCGAGCAAGGGAATACGGGCTTTTTCAATATTATTTACAGAAAGATTATGAAGTATTTCAAGTTCCGGCCCAAGAGATTCAAGTGCAGCCATATAGTTTCGCTGAACCTTCTTGGATTTTGG
>DAOWEW010000204.1 GCA_030638305.1 Desulfobacteraceae bacterium | reverse complement strand
TTGTCCTGAACGAAACGCCGGTTAATTCCTGATTTTTGATATTTGTTTTGATTATAGGTTTCCATGAAAAAGCCCCTGTTATCTTTAAAGACCATGGGCTCAATTATCAGGACTCCTTCAAGCGATGTAGTAATAATATTCATAGCGTTTTTGTATCGTATTGAAGCATCTCTATCAAATATTTACCGTAATTATTTTTCAGCAAAGGCTGAGCAAGTTTTTCCACCTGGCCTACATTTATATAGCCCTTTCTGTAAGCTATTTCTTCAACGCATGCCACTTTTAGTCCCTGCCGGTTTTCAATTGCTTCAATAAAGTTGGAAGCCTGCATAAGCGTTTTATGAGTTCCGGTGTCAAGCCATGCTATTCCCCTTCCAAGCCTTTCAACGCGAAGCTTCCCCATTTTAAGATAAGCCTTGTTTACGTCCGTAATTTCCAGTTCGCCCCTTGCTGAAGGCTTAAGACCGGCAGCAATATCAATGACCTGGTTATCATAAAAATAAAGCCCGGTGACTGCATAGTTTGATTTGGGCTTATCAGGTTTTTCTTCTATGTTGATAGCATTGCCGGAACTGTCAAACTCTACTACGCCGTACCTTTGCGGATCTTTTACCCAGTATCCAAAGACGGTTGCGCCGTTATTCCTGTTTTCAGTCTTTGTTAGCTGTCCGGAAAGACCATGGCCGTAAAACACATTGTCGCCAAGTACCATGCATATATTGTTGTTCCCTATAAATTTGCGGCCGAGGATAAATGCCTGTGCAAGTCCTTCAGGCCGTGGTTGTTCAACATAGGAAAAAGATAAACCCCAAAGAGAGCCGTCACCGAGAAGCTTTTTGAAAAAAGGAAGATCCTGTGGAGTTGATATGATCAGTATATCCCTTATTTCAGCAAGCATGAGGACAGATAGAGGATAGTAGATCATGGGTTTGTCATAAAGAGGCAGAAGCTGTTTGCTTACAACCCTGGTAATCGGATAAAGCCTCGTGCCTGAACCTCCGGCAAGTATTATTCCTTTCATTGAGATGTATCCTTTTTTGTAACCGTGAACTGTGAACTGTGAACCGTAAACCGTGAACGGCTACTCACACATCTTATCCATCCAGTGGTCAATTTGGTCACGATACTCATTGATTTCGGTTTCCATTTTGCAAGACTTGCAAACTACTTTGGCATCGCATCAGCGGCCGAAGATTTCAGCATGTCTGCCGCAGAATATGCATACGAGTTTGAGCATTTGATAAAACCGTTATTCTTCATTGCTTCATTGAAATTTTTGAAAAAATTTCTTATATTTTCACTTTTATTACCATATAAATCAAGACTTAAATTTGGGTGTCAAAATTTTTGTTTTCAATCGTTTCCAGCGTCCGCTCCTGGCGCGGCAGATCTGCGTGTAAACACGCACAGGCAGAAAAATCTGCGTAATCTGCGGATTAAAAATCTTTACAAAAATACGATCATGATTTAATCTGTTATAAAAACAAGCCATAATCCGGTTTTATTAATTTGCTTAAGGAGTTGACATGCAAGATAAAATTACAATCGTTATTGCTACACGAAACAAAGGCAAGAAATCTGAAATCAGTGATCTTTTAAAAGACTTTCCTGTTGATATCAAAGGCCTGGATGATTTTGGTCCTATACCGGATGTTGAAGAGGATGGAGATACTTTTGATGAAAATGCATATAAAAAAGCCAGTTTTACAGCAAGAGTTCTTGGAGTGCCGGCCATAGCAGATGATTCAGGGCTTCTCGTAGAAGCCCTTGGAGGTGCACCGGGAGTTTATTCTGCTCGCTATGCAGGCGAAGATGCAACAGATGAACAGAAATACCAAAAGCTTTTGCAGGAAATGGAAGGAAAGACTAATCGCAAAGCAGCATTTGAATGCGTAATTTCCATTGCAGTTCCAACAGGACCCGCTCTGACATATGAAGCTCGCTGCGAAGGATTGATTGCCGAACAGCCATCCGGGTCAGGTGGATTCGGATATGACCCGGTCTTCTATTATCCGCCATTGAACAAAACTTTCGGCGTATTAACCATGGAAGAAAAAAGCCATGTCAGCCACAGAGGAAAGGCTTTCAGAGAATTCAGAGGTGAGTTTGACAAAGTTATGCTTTGGATCAAACAGCATATGCCTGTTTATGAGAGCTTTGACCATAAGAACTCGCTCAAAAATAACTGCGCATTTTGATACGCCAATCCAATACCGTATAAACATTAGGAACGTGGACGAAATAACTTCCGCAACTATGCATCACAGCATCAGGCCATCTTTGCCCGATCTACAATCACAAACATCTTGAAATAGCTCGCTATTCCTTCGACTTTTGTGATTGTAGATCGAACAAACCTGACCTAAATCTGTGCGCCTACTTGCGGAAGTTAATTCGTCCACGTTCCTTAGCTTTCCTTGCGTCTCGTCACACAAGTGCCTCGACAGAAACTTCCATTCTGTCAGTTGTTCGAATGGGCTACCAACTTAAAGCCGAACATTTTTTGCCGTTTTGACTCTATGGCAATTCTACAATCAAGCAAAATCAAAGAGTTGATAACTGATTGAATTTGCGGACTGTCCCGCGCTTTACGCTGGTAGCCTTAACCCGACTTTCGCGCATTGAAAAAAACATGCCTATATTCAAGGGGTTATGGCTACAGGCACTACAGACATCCTTCAAGTTTTGTTCAGGCTAAATTTTTCTTTATTGGTAAATTTTTTCTAAATTCGTGGCACGATTTTTGGAACCGTTTGAAATTATAGGAAATAATCGATTTTGGCCTTCACCTAACAGGTGAAGGCCATTTTTGAATATTTCGTGCAATCTCAGGCTACAGCAAAAACCATGCCACGAATTTAGGTTTTTATAATCAATTTCTACATCGCTCTATACCTCCTGATTTTATCAGGATAAGCTAAACATAGAAGATAGATCATGTCAAGATATATTTTTATCTTGCAGCTCTTTACACAGGCACTACATTCGATCCCAAAATTTTATTCCCTTTATTATCAACGAGTTATGTTTTTCAGCAAAACTACCGAAATTTCATAACTAATTGATATTGTTGCAAATTACAATTTTAAGAAAAAATTTGGCTTGAGAAAAGCGCGAAAGTCGGGTTAAGGAACATAGCGGCATATTCGATTTTCGGGCGTTTCTTAGGGGTGTTCGCAAAAAAAACTATTGTAAGTGAAGGGTGTGGATTGAAACAATAAAAATGATGTATTAAAAGGAAATGTCGCCCTCTTTTATGAGGGCGTGGATTAAATTAGATCATCCAATAAAATTTAGTTAAATTATTCTTGACAAATTAGGCGGGGTAGATGCTATTGTGTCTACAACAACACCCGCCACGCCTCTCCATTGGATGCGCACCTCGGCGGGTTTTCTATGCCTGAAATCTATCAGCCTTACAAAAAATTAGTTTTAAATATTGACCAGCAGCTTGAGCTTCTTATTAAGCAAGGGCTGATTGTTAAAAACCACAAACGAGTTCTCCATTATCTTCGTTTTATAGGCTACCACCGCCTTTCCGGTTATTTTCGAACTTTCCAGCTTCAAAACACTTCTGAGCACATTTTTAAAGAGGGCACTACATTTGATTCTATAATATCGCTCTATGTTTTTGATAGGAAGCTCAGATTATTGGTTATGGATGCTGTAGAAAGAATCGAAGTTGCTGTAAGGACAACGATTTCCTCCACAATGTGTGAAAAACATGGTCCCCATTGGTATCTCAAACCTATTCTGTTTAAATCCAGCTTTAATCATAAAGACTTAATAAAAACAATAGAACGCGAAACTGGCTTTAATAACAGAAAAAAGCAAAATAAATCCTGCAGTAACTATTTTAAAAATTATAACAAACCATATCTGCCGCCTGTTTGGATAGTGGCAGAAGCGCTTTCTATAGGGGCATGGTCAAATATTTTCAAAATAATACCAGTTTTTATGCTCAAGCCGCTGTTTTGAATGTATTTTTGTTTGTCATAGCAGATGGATCGCGCTGGCAATACCGTTTGTTAGATATTATTGACAATAATTCCAATATACAGATTGAAAAAATGGGTTTTTTCAAGAATTGGCATAAGGATCCTTTTTGGCGCATTACCGCAAAGTCGATTGTGCCAATCATAGCGTTAAAACGCATTCAGTTGAAACTTCTCAGTTTGCGAAAAAATTTGCGGGCAAAATAGGATTAGATCTGATCGGTGAGTTGTCAGGGCTACTTAATGATTTTATGATATGGCTTGAAATGAGGAAAAACGGAAAAATGGAGGGGTATGGATAAAAAACATTACGCGCACAGCCTGGATGGCAAACCACCCTCTGACTGGCAACCACTCGAAGAACATCTGAAAAATGTGGCAAAAATGGCCGCGGAATTCGCTGACTATTTTGGTGCACGAGTATGGGGTTCTATATTGGGAGAAAACCATGACCTTGGTAAAGGCACCCGGCCCTGGCAGGCGTATTTGCGTCGAGCAAATGATATTATTGATGAGTTTGTCCCGTTTTATGAAGGTCATCCTACTCATGCTTTTGTTGGTGCACAGTGGCTTCATAAACATTCTGTGGAAGCGGGAAAATTGCTGGCATACTGTATTGCCGGACATCATGGTGGGTTACCAAACTGGGATGGTAATGCAACTTCATCACTGGAGGCAAGATTGCAGGAACACTATCCAGAGGTTGTAGTTCCTGCCCCAGCACCAGACTTTCCAAGCGAACTGCCTCTTCAATTTGTACAAGAGCGGTTAGGTTTCCAGTTTCAATTTTTTGTCCGAATGCTTTTTTCCTGCCTGGTAGATGCAGATTATCTTGATACAGAAGCTTTTTTAGACAAGAAGAAATCAGGTTGGCGTTCCAAATATTCAGGAATAGATACGCTTCATGAAAGGTTTTGGTCAAACTTTAATGTTCTGCGTGATAGAGCGGATCAAACAACAAAAGTGAATATCCAGCGAGAGCGCGTCCTTCAAGATTGCTTGGAGGCAGGAAAACTGGAACCCGGATTGTTTTCTCTGACAGTACCGACCGGAGGGGGTAAGACCTTGGCATCGATGGCCTTTGCCTTGAACCATGCCAGGAAGCAGGAAAAGCGGCGGATCATTTATGTCATTCCCTTTACCAGTATTATTGAGCAGAATGCCAAGGTGTTTCGCGATATGCTCGGTGATGATACTATCCTGGAACATCACTGCAATTTTCTCCCTGATGATTCGGATTGGAAAACCCGGCTGGCCGCCGAAAACTGGGATGCCCCTGTCGTGGTGACAACTAATGTTCAATTTTTTAATTCTTTTTATGCAAATAAAACTTCAAAATGTCGAAAGCTGCACAATGTGGCGGACAGTATCATCATCTTTGATGAAGTTCAGGCTATCCCTGTCGAGAAGTTGGAGCCGTGTCTTGAAGTCATCAAAGAGTTGTCGTTGAACTATGGCGTTACCTCGGTGCTATGTACGGCAACACAACCGGCTATTAATTTTTCTGAACAATTCAAAGCTGGTTTAAAGAATGTCAGAGAAATAATTCAGGATGTTCCTGCTCTCTTTGCCACCTTAAAACGAACGGAAGAGATTTTCATCGGAGAACTCAGCGAACAGGATGTTGCGAACCAATTGTTGGCACAGAAACAGGTGCTGTGTATCGTCAATACCCGACAACAGGCTCTGGATATTTTTAACGCTTTACCCGAGTCTGAGGAAAATATCCATTTGAGCGCCTTGATGCACCCGGCTCATCGGACGGAAAAACTGGATAAAATCAGAGTCAGACTATCGGCGACAAATAAACAACCGTGCAGGGTGGTTAGCACCCAATTGATCGAAGCAGGTGTTGATGTGGATTTTCCCTGTGTGTTTCGGGCTGTAGCAGGAATTGACAGCATTGCACAGGCTGCAGGACGATGTAACCGCAATGGGCTGAGCGAGACGCCATGTAAGGTGTCGGTTTTTGAGTTTCCGGAAGAATCCGGCTGTTCCTTCTTTCGTCAGGCCTCGCAATCGGCTGCCAAGCTGTTCGAGCCATTTAAAGGAAAGCTCACTGCCCCTGAATGTGTGCGGGAATATTTTTTGGATTTTTTTTGGAAGAATGAACAGCGGATGGATGAGGATGGTATTATTAAGGGTCTGTGTCGTCCTGCACAATCGGGAAATATTCAATTTAAAGATATTGCAAAATTCCAAATGATTAAATCGGCAACCATTCCCATTATCGTTGCACTGGAAAAGAATGCTGTTGAATTGATACGTGCGCTTGAATTTGCGGAACATAAGGGCGGAATTCTCAGGAAACTCCAGCAATTTAGCGTTCAGATATATCCCTATCAGTTTGAAGAAATAAAAGTTTGGTTAGAAAATCCGCTGCCGGGGATTTGGGTGTTACGTTCGGAAGAGCTGTATTCCGATGTCACCGGGCTTAAGTGTAAGCCACCGGAAGGAACTGCGTTTTTCGGATAAAGAAAGGAGGTGTGATAATGAGTTATGGAATAAAGTTGAAAGTGTGGGGAGATTACGCGTTATTTACCCGCCCGGAAATGAAGGTGGAACGGGTTTCCTACGATGTGATGACGCCTTCTGCCGCTCGTGGAATTTTGGAAGCCATTTATTGGAAGCCAGCCATCCGTTGGGTGATTGATCGAATCCATGTATTGCAGCCTGTTCGTTTTGAAAATGTTCGGCGCAATGAACTCGCCAATAGGGTTTCGGTTAACAAACGTGATATGGAGGAAGGTAAATCGGTTTGTCGTTACATAGAAGATGACCGACAACAGCGGGCATCCATGGTCTTGCGAGATGTTGGATATGTAATTGAAGCCCATTTTGAATTAGCAGGAAGCGAAGATGTTGATCCGGGAAAACATCTGGCAATCTTTGAACGGCGGGTAAAAAAGGGTCAGTGTTTTCACCGTCCTTATTTCGGGTGCCGTGAGTTTCCGGTCAACTTCGAGTGGTGTGACAATATTCCTCAGCCATCATTTTCTGGAGAACAGGATTTGGGGTTTATGTTACACGATATTGATTTTGCCAACGATATGACTCCGCATTTTTTCCGGGCAGTCATGCAGGATGGAGTTATAGATTGCCGTCAGGAGGTGGTTTCATGATTTTTCAGTCGTTAATTGCATTGTATGACCGTCACGCAAAAATAGATGAAATTCCGCCCTATGGATTTAGTGATGAAGACATTGGTTTTGTTATTACCATTGACAAAAAAGGGAAGCTTGTTGGGCAACCCGAAGATCTGCGAATAAAAATCAAAGCCAATGTCTTTGATTTTAGAAAATCGGTTGTGCCCTATACCAATCAGGTGAATGTTCGTTCCGGAAATGCTTCGACCACACCAAATTTTATGGTTGATAAGGCAGATTATATTTTTGGAATGTCAGGAAAATCGAAAAAAGACGTGCATCACAATTCATTTAAAGATCGGATCAATGAGGTTTGCGGTGAATCCAACGATGAAGGTGTGCTTGCTGCTAAAGCATTTCTTGCTGGTTGGAAGCAGGAGGATTCAGTCGAGTTAAGGGACTGGAAAGAAATTTGTGGTACCCATGGGAAATGGGTTGCCTTTCGATTGCAGGGTGATTCGGGATTTATTCATGAACGACAGGAGGTGCAAAAATTATGGGCCGATTTTATCGCCAAGGAAGAGTTCTCCCAGGGAATCAGTCTCCTGGATGGTGAGGTCCATGATCTGCAATCACAGTATGCCCAGTTTAAGTTTGGTTCTGGAGCTTCACTGGTTTCGTTTAATGAGGTGGCTTACGAATCCTACGGAAAAAAGAAAGGTGAGAATGCTCCTGTTTCAGTTGATGCTGAATTTAAAAGTTCCGCGGCGCTCAAGTTCCTGTTGCGCAGCAAAACCCAGAGACTCAGGATAGGTGATGCCACCACGGTTTTCTGGGCGGAGCGGGCCTCGCCTGTTGAAACCTTTATGGGGCAGATACTTAACCCATCTATTGAGGACAAAGCAGCGGCCATTCCCGTTCAGAAGTTTCTTGAAGCTGTTTGCCAGGGATCGTTACCCAAGGATCTTGAAGGAGACAAGAATTTGAAATTCTATATCCTTGGACTTTCCCTTAATAAAGCGAGACTCGCCTTACGGTTTTGGCATGTTTGTACAGTAAACGAGTTGATGGCCCGGTTCCGTGATCATTTTAATAACCTGGAAATGGAATGTTCCGACAAAGATATTCCGTTTCCCGGAGTCTGGCACCTGTTAAAAGAGACTGCCCGTGAGACAAAGGACATCTCGCCGGTGCTGGGTGGTGCTCTGACTCGCTCAATTCTGACCGGTACACGTTATCCACAGAATCTTTATCAAGGGGTATTGGGGCGTATTCGGGCGGATCATCGAGTTAATTACCTGCGAGTTTCAATCTTAAAAGCAGTATTACAGAGAAATCATAAAAAGGAGGTTCCAATGTCTTTAGACACAAAGAGACGCGAAGTTTCGTATCTTTTAGGGCGGCTATTTGCCGCGCTGGAGAAAGCGCAATTGGATGCTTTGGGCAAGATCAATTCAACTATTAAGGATCGTTTTTTTAGCGCTGCATCGGCTACGCCTGCAAGCGTTTTTCCCAGGTTGATTCGTCTTTCTCAGCACCATATTGATAAGGCGGAATATGGCTATGTTTCAGATCGACGTATTTCAGAGATCATGGAGCATATTGATATGTTCCCCGCCCATATGAATTTACAAGATCAAGGGCTGTTTGCTATTGCCTATTATCAGCAGAAGAATGCAATAACTCGTGAAATACAAGAAGCTACTGCTAAAAAGAAAGCCAAAAAAAATGAAGGAGAAGAATAATGAATGATCCAATCAAAAACCGCTATGAATTCGTGTTGTTATTTGATGTAAAAAACGGAAATCCAAATGGGGACCCGGATGGTGGCAATCTGCCTCGCATTGATCCAGAGACTGGACACGGAATTACAACTGATGTCTGCTTGAAACGCAAGGTTCGGAACTATGTTGATTTGGTTAAGAATAACCAAACACCATACAATATTTATGTGAAGGAAAAAGCGATTTTAACTGAACGTAGACAACCTGCTTATGAAGCAGTGGCAGATGAAACAGATAAATCAACGAAGATCAGTAAAGCACGGAACTGGATGTGTAAGAACTTTTTTGATGTTCGGACATTTGGTGCGGTCATGTCTGTAAAAGAAAATAATTGTGGTCAGGTTCGCGGACCGGTTCAGTTGGCTTTTGCTCAAAGTATTGATCCCATTGTTCCGTTGGAAGCCACTATTACGCGTATGGCAGTGGAAACCAGGAAAGAAGCGAACGCACAGGATGGTGATAATCGAACTATGGGACGAAAAACCTATGTACCTTACGGCCTTTATCGTATGCACGGCTTCATTTCCGCTCCTTTGGCGAAACAAACCGGATTTTCCGAAGAGGATCTGGAATTATTCTGGAATTCATTGCAGAACATGTTTGACCATGATCGTAGTGCTGCAAGAGGTGAAATGGCAACCCAAAAGTTGATTGTTTTTAAGCATGATTCTGAGTTGGGCAACGCTCAGGCCCATAAACTTTTTGATCTGGTTAAAGTAGGCAAAAACTGTGGGGATGCACCGCCGCGGTCATTCGCTGATTATAATGTAACTGTTGGCGATGCTCCTGCCGGAGTGACATTGATAGAAATGATATGAGTGTAACCAAAATAGAACAAATGCTTATTTACTTAGCTCCTAATTTCCTGTAAGAACCTGACTAAAGGGATCATTATGTCAGGACGGTACAAAAAACGAAGTCTGCTGGACTTTCAAAAAAGCTTCAATACAGAAGAGGCATGTGCAAAACACTTGGCT
>DAOWEW010000058.1 GCA_030638305.1 Desulfobacteraceae bacterium | reverse complement strand
TTGACTTGATATCTGATTGTCAAGACCAATTGTTAAATAAATGTTAATATAATTAATAACCCTACCCCACTTACCCACCCGATCTCACAACCATCGTTAAAAGAGATATGCCATGAAGAATATTATTGATTAGGGGTTTTTCGGTTGTTCTCAGTTTTCTTGAAATTATAAGACAGACCGCCAATCATAAAACCTTCTTGCGCTCTAATTGAACTCCGGCCTTTTTTGACTTGCCAAAATAACTTGAAACTGACTTGCCCTTAAAACTGCTTTTTGATTTTCGTTTTGCCATGATTAAATTTCCTTTCTTTTTTACGTTAATCGGTAAACTTAAAGTAATTGTCATACCCAATTTGCTTTTTACGGTTTTTCCCTTTTCTTGAAAGATCATAAAATTTTTCTTTACTTTTTCTTTGACTTTTGTTTCTATATGATTTTTTAAATTTAGCATTTTTTATATATGGCATTTTTAAACCTCGCTTTTTTTAACGCTATGGAAAAAATGTTATCTCGACCTATAGTTTTTCTTTAAAGCTTTTTCTTTTTTTTTCGGTCTAAAGAATCAGAGAGAAAAAAAGAAACGCCGTAGTGTTTCATTTTTCTTTCTCTTTAGAGACCATGTGAATCAGTGATATAAATAGTTAAATCAAGTAGTTATGAAGTGTGAAACAAAAGACCCCGTGAAACAAATCCGAGCACTACAGTATCAAGGGTTTGTTTTGTATCACGAGTTTTTGAAACAGTGTGAAACAGTGAATCAAAACCGTCAATAAAGGGTTTAGTAAATGAAACAAATCCGAGCACTACAGCACCAAGGGTTTGCATTTTTGAAAAATTCACGTTTTTTTGTCATTTTCTTGCCTTTTTTCGTCGGATTATTCATGGAAACCAGATTTTTCCTACCCATTTATCCTATATTTAACTGCCCCACCTCGCCCCGAATCCCCAGATACAGGTACTACTTTGTTAACATCAATTGCATGTTTTATCATTCTTTGCGCTGTCGCTTTGCTGCATTTTTTCTCTGCCATAATGGCATTTTTAAGAAGATCTTGTGATGATGCGTGTCCGCCCATATCCGTTAAAACCTTTATAACGATATCTATATTTTGTGCTTTTGTTCCTGGCTCAGCACAAAAGAGAAAGTTGAGATCATTTGTTCTTTCAAGCCAAAAATCGGGTTGATATTCGTAATTCCTGCTTTTATCATGCTTAACTCTTATAAGATTTGAACTATAACGTTTCTCTTCAACGTCTAAGATCCACATGCATGCTGCCCAGTCCCGTATTGATGATGCGCCCCTAAAACCTCCGCCTTTATTATTGTGGTGTGTCACAATAAATCCCGCTTTAGCCCTTGCGCCAATTAAAGTTAAACAGTCTAAAGACCTTCGCATCGCTGCATTATCGTTTTCATCCTCGCCGTGATAAGAAATTAGCGGGTCAATCAGAAGACAGCCTGCTCCAATTTTAAGCATGCTTTCAGTCAGGAATTCTTGAAAAAATTTATCTGTAAAATTTCCAGGAAACTGACAACTATCACCCACCATTATTGTAAAAACATTTTTTGCGCCTTCTCTCATTTCTGGACAAACATTAAAAAGCTTGTTAAGTCGCTTGTTAAATGCGTTGAACCCATTTTCGCTTTGTACTATTAACGTTTTAGTCACATCGGGGATATTGAATTTTCCCCACAGGCCATTCTTAGGCGGATTACCCAACGCCAATGCCATATAGGTTCCAAGTAAGGATTTGCCAACTCCCCCTGCCGCTGAGATAATTAAGCCTTCATCCTTTTGAAGAAAACCCTCAATAAGATGATTGTCAACTATCGGAGCGTCTGCGATCTCATTTATGCAAACAATACGTGACTTATTATCCTGTTTTCCATACATTGAAAACGCCCCTACTTGCTCAACACAGACATTAAGTCTATCCATAAATTGATCAGAGCTATGACAATACATTTCTGAGATATCGTTATATGGAAGTGTGATCAATTTCACCCGTGAATTGATAGACGAACCCTTTAACCATTTCAGGACGGATTCTCCGCCCGGGTCTGGAGTCCCGTCAGATTTAGATTCTATCACGACATATATCTTTTCAAATCTTTCAAGCTTACTTGCGTCCCTATCCTCTTTCCAATTATTAGCTCCAGGAATACCCAGAGCAGGAATGTTGTTTTGCCATAATGTATGACAGTCCGATTCCCCTTCAACCAAAAAACAAGATTTGCCGGTCTCAGGGAGTCTCCATAAACCATAAAGAGATAATTCAGCGCCTTTGTTCCATCGAAATTTGTCCTTACTGATAAGAGCTGTCCTACGTCTGACAGCAGTCTGATCTCCATTTTCGTTAAAGTATGGAATAGAGATACCTCTGTTTTCATTTTTAACACCCATCTTCTCCAATGATTCTATGGGAATATTTTTCAATCGTGAATAATTTTCAATATTACAAGAAAGCTGTTTATAATCGTTAAAATCAAAAGGATTGTGCGGCAGGAAATAAGGCTCTAAAGGGTCTTTAGCGGCAAGATTGATTTCAATGTAATAAGGCTCTTCATCAATTTCAATGTAATAAGGCTCTTCAGTGACTTCAATGACCTTATTATGTATGGGAGTTTCAACAGTTGATCCGGTATCAAACAAATCTTTCATTCCCAAGCCTACCTGTCTAAGGATATCTTCTGTTTTACAACCAGCGTGACAGTGCAGTATTATGCCTTTCTCGCCCTGGGATATACTCAGAGACGGGCTTTTGTCCTCATGGGCAGGGCATATTACGTTATACCCGCTGCCGGCCTGTATGACGCCATCAAAATTATTTAAGACTTCTTGGATATTCATAATTAATCACCAGTCCTTTCAATTTGTTATGTGTAATATGGTAGTTTTCTTAGATGCTATTGACTCTTCTATACCGTCTTCAATATTCATTTTAACTGTTCTCCTATTATTTTGTTAAGTTTTTCTGGTAGCCTTTCTCTTTTTGGCTTTTGGTTTTTTAGTATTTATAACAATAACGCACTCTTCAGAACACCATCTAACAGACGTTATAATATGACCAACTGGAGGTTTATAATGCCTGCCGCCTTCAGATACCCAGATATATGCTCTTCCTTTTTCACCAGACTTCATAATTAATCACCATCCCTTTCAATCCAGGCCAGAACGGCATCTGATCTAAACCTCAGATATTTGCCAACTCTAAGACATGGTATTGTATTTTTCCCTTTTTGGCGGGTTTTTGCGTATAACCATGACTTGGGCACACGCAGGATACTTGCCATCTCGCTGATTGTTTTTAATTCCATAATTTTAGTTCCTTTCAAAAATTTCGTTAACGGTACAGTCAAGCGCCTTTGCCCAGAGTATCTTTTTGTCCTCTGATAGCTCACGGCGGCATCTAATGACACGTGAAATCAGGCTTTCGTGTTCTTTAACAGCCACGGCAAAGTCAGCCTGCAATCCAAACTTTTTTACGATTCTAAATTTTAATTTAATGTTCATCATAGTTTTTTCCTTTCTTGTTTATGACATACTATCCACCATATAGCATATCGAATATAAAAATTTTTTAATCGTTTATTGCAAAATCAACAGCCTTCTTAATCTTAGCAAAATTAATAACAAGGACAAGATCATAATCCTCAGTCCGTAAGTCCTCATATTTCATTCTGCCGATCTGGATAGTCGGTAGCTGATAACTCCCCAAATCTAAAGGATCAGAACTTGTCTTCAGGTAACTGGGTAGCCACACATCGAAACCAGTGTCCTTTCCACGAAAGATAGTTATAAAATTTTCTTCATTTTTGTTGCCTTTTGATTTTTTCAACCTCTCATCCTCATCAAGAATTTTAACCCACTTGCCGGCGTCTTTGCGCGAAAAACCGTTGAAAATCAACACTTGAAAAAGTCTAATCAGATATAGTTGAAAAAGTGTGAAATAGCTTTTAAGACCAGGCCCGCGTCCTTCCTCAGATCTGAAAGATGGTTTGATAAATCCAGCATCAATCCACGATTGAAGAGTTACCCTCTTCATTCCAAGAATGCGAACGATGTCAAAAGTTGTGTATGTTTTATTTTTCATCATTATAAATAATATAATATAACATATAACATGTTTTGTCAACAACAAATTTGTTTCAAGCTAAAAAAAGATACTTTAGTACTCTTTTTAAGGTTTTAATAATCCGGTCACAAAATGGTCACACAAATTGAAAACACTATTTTAATGAACATTGCATATTCACGTAAACAAGCTATTTACAACAAGAGCTTGCTACAAGATATAATAAAAAAAGGGCTTACAGCTTCATATTGCTGTAAACCCTTTTTATTAATGGTAGGCGCGATTGGATTTGAACCAACGACTTCTACCGTGTCGAGGTAGCGCTCTCCCTCTGAGCTACGCGCCTATAATTTCAAAAAAACCGATAACACTATTTTTTTTTACTGTCAATGAAAATGAATTTTCTGTCGTTCCTAAAGTGTCGCACATAAACTTTTTATTACTTCGGCAACTCTTTTACGGGTTTTTACGAACCGTTTTTCCCTGAAGCCGGGACGCCACTTACCCATTGACAGTTCATCGGAGACGACAAGAATACTTCCCGTTTCTATATTGCGAAATCTCCCGACTGTGAAGAGCGCAGAAAGTTCCATATCAACCGCAAGGGCGTCCTTTGCCTGGTAATAATCAAGTTTTTCCCTCGTTTCTCTGTATATGGCGTCCGTAGTCCAGACAAGGCCATCATGAAATTCTATCTTGTTTTTATTAAGGATGTGCTTTATCTTTTCTACAATCAGAAAAGACGGCTTGCTTCTCAGGCTTTTATTCGCAATGTAATGCTTTGATGTGCCTTCATCAATTATTGAATCCGTTGGTACTACAATATCTCCTATCTTAACCTTCGGAGAAATCGCTCCGCACATCCCGAAAAATATAAGTTTACGGGCACCCCAGGCAATAAGTGTTTCTAAAAGCATCACAGCATAAGGAGCACCGATTAAAGGGCCTGTCACAGACAAACTTTGATTACCTGAACCTTTTGCATATACTTTGCTCATCATGAGTCTGGTAAAATTATTTTCACTCATATTGAGCAGCCTGCAAAAAAACCGAATATCCTTATCATCTGCCATCAGTACAGCAACCTGTCCCAGATTCGGAGAGTTTTTGCTTTTTAAAGGCTTTATTATTGCATTATCGTATGGCATGTCAGGTTAAAATTATTCCGGCTTTGCGACGCGAAAAAATTCATCTTTAACTTCATCAATAATATCATAAAACCATATGACATCCTCAATAGAAAGACGTCCTGCCTTAGCAGGTGCCCTATCTCCCCCATCTTTTTTCTTTAATATTCTGGGACCGATCTGAAGCTTTGGCTGAGCTTCGTTGTATTGATTTATGGATACAACAAGGCCTGTATCTTCGCATTTCCACTTTTTCAAGACTTTATCCTTTTCAGGGTCAAACGCCATATTATTCTCCTTATTTTATTCAGAGGTAGAGCAATTTTGAGATTGAATCGTATTCAATGTTGCAGGATATTCTACTCAAGCATTGTTTTTAAGTCAAAGTATCTTTTTTTTGTACGCAGAAAGTGTATTAATTCGTTCACGTTCCTTATTCAAAATTCATAACGGCTATGCCCTTGACATTGAATTGTAATCTACGATATCAACTATCTTTCAGCAAACAAATGTGGTATAATTTATTATTAGTATTCCTTTTGCCGTTGCGTTGTCTTTTTTATGGTTACTCAAAAATAATTTCACATTTTGATAAGTAGCAAAGATGATTAATGTGCAATTTTCAAAGTTTTTTCCGAAAAAATTCAGTAACCGATTGATAGGTCTGACTCTTATTGCCGGTTTGATTCCTGCTATAATTTTTGCTTTTTTAATGAACATATTTGCAGATCAATTTCCTGTCGAAATTACTCGTACAATTCAGCAGGGACAGGAAAAACAATGGCGGCGCAGTGAAGTTGTATTGAGGCAAATGGTGGAAAACTTTATCCGCCAGAAAGCGCTGGATGTAGCCCTTCAATTGGAATTATACCTTCAGGCTCATCCTGAAATGACGCTCTACGACCTGCAAAACAATCCCGGATTCAGGAAAATCGCTGTTCAACCAGTGGGTAAAACAGGATACACGGCGGTTCAGAATTCAGATACAGCCATTTGCCGGTTTCACAAAAACCCTGCAATTGAAAACCTGGACCTGCATTCCTTAGTTGATAAATTGTCTGAATTCTGGACCATTATGGAAGCCAGTCTGGGCGGAAAACATTCGAGCGGATTCTACCAATGGAAAGAACCTGATGGGAAAATATGCGAAAAATTTATGTATATTGCACCACTTGGTGAAAAAACCGCTGATGGCGTTCGACTTGGCGTTGCAACTACGACTTATATAGACGAATTCATCCAGCCTATAGTAGCTGCCCAGAACGTTTCCAGCGACACAACACGTTACCTGGTGGCTGTTGTAACCAGACTGATACAATCTTTCAAAACCACTGGATTTTTGTTTATATGTCTCGGTATTGTGTTTGTTCTGATTCTGGCTTTTTGGGTGGGAAGCTATCTTTCCCGCTCCGTAACCCAGCTTCGAGATGCAACAAGGGCAGTCAATCAAGGTGATTTCAAGGTGCGTGTAGAATCCTCCATGTCCGGTGATGTGGGAGAACTGGTTAACGATTTCAACCGGATGATCACTCAGCTTGCGACAACAACTGTAAAAAAAGAACAGTTGGAAGCAAGCGAAGCACGATATAGCGGCATTTTTAACTCTACCACAGATTCCCTTATTATTTTCGATGATAATGGAATGATTGTTGAGGCAAATCCTCAAGCCTGTTCAATGTATGATTATTCCTATGAGGAAATAGTAAAACTTTCAGGCAGGGATATAGTTCATCCGGATTATCATCATTTTTTTGAACAATTCGAGAAAGATATTCAGACAACCGGTGAATTCCATGCAGAATCAGTGGATGTTCGTAAGGATGGCAGTGCATTTAATGTCGAAGTAAGCGGAAGCATGTTTAATTATGGGGATCGCTCTCATTTGTTGGCTGTTATAAGAGACGTTACTTCCCGCAAACAGGCCAACAATCTGATCCGCGCCCAGCGCGACCTCGGGCTGGCGCTTGTCGCCGCTACCGGACTGGATGATGTGCTTTGCCTGTGCGTTGAAGCTGCCATCAATATCTCCGGAATGGATTGCGGCGGGGTATATCTGGTGGACGAAGACTCAGGGGCAATGGATATTGCCTTTCACAAGGGGTTGTCAGCCGCTTTTGTCAATTGTGTATCACATTATGATAGAGATTCGGATATCATGCGTTTGATTATGGCGGGAAAACCTGTGTATAAGCAATACAAAGAAATAATGCCGAATATCAATGAGGCAGGGTGCAATGAGAAATTACGCGCTATTGCCGTTGTTCCTGTTAAGTGCGAGGGCCGGGTTATTGGATGTCTGAATATTTCTTCACATACTCTTGACAGTGTGCCGGATTTTGCCAGATCTACTCTTGAAAGCATATCCACCCAGATCGGGAGCGTGATTGCCCGCGTAACTGCAAACACAAAACTGAATAAAGAAAAAGAGCGATTCCGTGTTCTGGTGGAAGAATCTCCCTTTGGAATTTCCTTAATTAAAAAGAATGGTCATTACGAGTATATCAATCCAAAATTTACAGAACTTTTTGGATATACCCTGAAAGATATCCCGACCGGAAAGGAGTGGTTTAAAAAAGCGTACCCTGACAGTAAACAGAGAAGCAAAGCTGTTGCAATGTGGTTTCAGCTTAAAAAGAATACGGAAGAAGGAAAATCTTTTCGGCAAGAGTTGAATGTGACATGCAGGGATGGCTCGAAAAAGACGATTTTTTTTAGAATGGTAAACATGGAGGCAGGGCAGTCCCTGGTACTTTATGAAGATATTACTAAAACAAAGCGACTTGAAAAACAATTTCAGCAAGCCCAGAAAATGGAAGCGATAGGCACCCTGGCAGGAGGCATTGCCCATGATTTCAACAACCTGCTTATGGGTATCCAGGGATGCGCTTCTTTGATAGCAGAAAATATTGATTCAGCACATCCTTATTTTGAATATCTAAAAGATATAAAGGAATGTGTCAAAAGTGCTACAGGCCTCACAAAACAGCTCCTGAGTTTTGCCAGAGCGGGCAGATATGAGGTAAAGCAAATTGATATTAATACTATAATTGAGAAAAGTTCCATGATGTTTGCCCGTACAAAGAAGGAGATAACGATCCATAGAAAATATCAAAAAGACATCTGGACTGTTGAAGCAGATCGTGGCCAAATGGAACAGGTGCTGTTGAATCTTTATGTTAATGCCTGGAATGCAATGCCTGGAGGTGGGAACCTATATTTAAAAACAGAAAATATTATGATAGATGAAAATTATAATAAAACATACCGTGTAGAATCCGGGAGATATGTAAAAATTTCTATAACCGACACAGGAATGGGCATGGATGAGGCAACCCAGCAAAAAGTATTTGATCCTTTTTTTACCACAAAAGAGATGGGGAGAGGAACCGGTTTGGGTTTGGCTTCTGTTTATGGTATCGTCAAGCATCATGGTGGCTTTATCAATGTTTACAGTGAAAATGGTGAGGGAAGCACATTTAATATTTATTTGCCTGCATCAACAGCAAAGATTAGGGAGCAAGAGACAGTGATAAATAAAAAACAGATTTTGAAAGGAAATGAGACAATTCTCTTTGTAGATGATGAGAGCATGATTATTGATGTTGGTAAGCAAATGCTGGAAATAATGGGATATAAGATTTTGACAGCAAACAGCGGAAAGGAAGCTATAGATATCTATAAAAAAAATATGGATAAAATTGATATAGTTATCCTGGACATGATTATGCCTGATATCGGTGGTAGTGAGGTTTATGACAGACTGAAGGAGATAAACCCCGAAATAAAGGTTCTCCTCTCAAGCGGATACAGCATTGATGGCCAGGCAAGTGCAATACTGAATAGAGGCTGCAATGGATTTATTCAGAAGCCTTTTAGTATAAAGAAGTTGTCAAATCAATTAAAGAAAATTCTGGATTGCAGGTAAGGAACGTGGAAGTTAATTCGTCCACGTTCCTTACTTTCTATTTAGTTTTTAGAGCCCAACCGGCACAGGCAAAGGCGAATCGGCTTTTGAATCTGTTGTAACACATAGCCGCAGCTTCCTGTCCGGTACAGTGGGAAACGGCAATGACGTCCACTGCATAGTCATCAAATGCATCCATAGACTTTTCCATCTGCCGGACAGACCCCATCATAAAGCCGAGATGTGTGCCTCCGATCACGGCATGAAATTTCTTGTGTCCCGTTTTAGCCGAAAAATGGTTCATGATGTTTACTACCCCTGCATGGGCACATCCAAGCAGGATAACGGGTCCCTGATCCGTTTCAATCAAGAGACTGATATCGTCCAACAGGGGGTCGTCAGTAAACTTTCCTTTATGCTTTACCTTGAGCCTTTTGTCCGGGTATTCAAAGTCCGTTTCTCTCGGCACTTCGCCTGAAAAGAAAATTCCCGGCGCGATTTCGGAAAACTTTCGTATCAAGTTGAATCTGGCCTGCAGTGCACCTTCGAGATAGTCTCGAGAATATTTAATGCCGATAAAAACTCTTTGTTTGCCGGCAGGCATTTCTATTTCAGCGTATTTTTTTGCAAAAATGTCCGGATGGGCAATAACCTCGACACCTCGCGGTGGATACAGCACAGATGGGAGGCCACCTGTATGATCATAATGGCCGTGACTTAAAATAACTTTTTTGAGTTGCGTTAGATTGATTCCGAGTACCTGTGCGTTATTGGCGAGGGACATGCCCTGGCCTGTATCAAAAAGGATTTTTTGTCCGTTTATTTCAATCAGGGCGGAAAAGCCGTGTTCTCCAGTCAACCCCATCGGTCCCCCGGCAGTATTCTCACACAATACGGTAATTTTTGTTTGTCCCATGTATTTCTCCTTTGGGTGAAACATTCACATGCTTTTCTGCCCATAGTGCCAGTTTTTCGCGAAAAATCTTTGAGTTGTGTCTTATATCAACAGGGAATGCCTTATAAAAAAGTATTATCTCAATATTCTTTGTCAGGATACTGCTTTTTGCAAGTTCACGGAGTTCTTTTTTAATAAGTTTTTTTCTTTTTCGTTTTCTGTCATGTTCCAGTTCAATGCATATCACCGGTTTTTGGTCTAACGGAGAACCGACTCCGACCAAAGCGCTTCGAAACACCATTGGATGGTTGTTGAATATAGCCTCACATGGTATTGTAAACATAAAGCCATTTTTTGTAATTACTCGCTGGTTTTTTCGGCCGCAGAACCATATCCTTCCCTTTTTGTCTATCCAGCCGAGATCCCCCATCCTGTGCCATGTTTTATTTCCTTCTTTTATTTTGGAAAGCGCATCTGCTCGTGGGTTACGAAAATACTGCCTTGTGGCCGGATCTCCTGACACCGTTATTTCACCTATCTCGCCATCAGAAAGAATGATTACATCCGACCACTTTTCGATTTGATTATCATTTATCTCAATTATGCGCACTTCTATGTCGCAAACAGGACGGCCTACGCATATGCCAAAGCCTTTTCCGCTGAGCTTTGCTGTTTCAGACAGTATTTCATTGCTTTCTATTGATAGTACAGGCATTGCTTCGGTAGCGCCGTAAGGTGTATGAACCTTGGCGTCGGCACATAAAATTGAAGCAAACCTTTCAATATTTGATGGAGAAACCGGAGCGCCTGCGGAAATAACTCTTTTTAGCGAAGGCAGAGTAAAGCCTTTATTTTTGCAGTATCGTCCTACTCGATTCAGCAGGGCGGGTGATGCAAACATATTAGTGACTCCCTGATTCATAATAGGCTCTATGATTTTTTCAGGGTTAACGGATCCTGGTTTTGTCGGGTCCATATCCGGTATAATTGCCGTCATTCCCAAAGCAGGGTCAAACAGGGCAAAGAGAGGGAATGTGGGAAGATCTATTTCATCAGAACTTATATTAAAATGAGATTTTATGTGTCTTATCTGTGCATCAAATGTGCCGTGCGTATATACTACACCTTTAGCGGGGCCTGTACTGCCTGTAGTAAATAATATGGCTGCCATATCGTTTTGCCCGGTTTCAGCAATGTTATACGGTTTCCATGGGATTCGGCGAATATCTTTAAGCGCTAATTCTCCCCAGAACCAGCGCCTTCCGACAGTTATGCATGTTTTTACTGTTTTGAAATATTTCGGGCGAAATTTTCTAAGAGCATGGGCTACAGGTATTCCGATAAAAGCCTGGGACCGGCTTTCTTCAAGACACCTCAGCATCCGGCTTATTCCCATGCCCGGATCAACAACAACAGGTACAGCTCCAACCTTGAATATGGCGAATGTCAGGACAAAAAATTCAATACCGGGTTTTACCATCAACACCGTTCTTGTTCCCTGTTTTATGCCTGCATTTTCAAGACCGTGCGCATAACAGTCAGATTCCCTGTCAAGCTGCTGAAAGGTTAGATGGGAATACGCAACCCTTCCGTATTTATCATGAGCTGCAGGATAAACAACAGCTCTTTTGTATGGATGTATTTCCGCCATCCTTCGCAAATGATTTGAAACATTGCAACTATGCAGGTTGTCAGGTTCAGGGGGCATGGTTTTGGGTTTTGTTATATCCGGTAATCTTTTAAAAATTTTTTAATCAATAGTATAATTTTATCCGGCTCGTCTTCAAGGACATAATGACCTGCATCTGAAAAAGTATGAACTTCTGCATCAGGAAAACGGCGCTGCCATTCTGCAAGGTATGAGAGGTCAAAAACAAAGTCATGCCTGCCCCAGCATATAAGCATTGGAATGTTTGAAAGTTTATGCAGATTTTTATCAACATGCTTGACAAGGCTGTAGCTTGGGTCATTTTTGCTTAAAGGAATATCCTGAACAAACTTTAGCGTTGCTATCCTGTTTTTCCAGCAGTTATACGGGGCAATCAAACCGGATTTTACATCTTTTGAGAGTCCCTTTTTTGTTGCCATGAAAAGAGCGCTATATGCAAATAGATTGAAACCGAGTACTGCAAGGCGTGCGAATGGGCAAACATCCCTTATGAGCCTTAGCCTGAGAGGTAGCTTTTTGTTTTTTGGAGGAAAAAAAGCCGCTGTGTTCATTACGATTATGCGTTTCACCATGTCTGAGTGTTTTATGGCATAAGCCATTCCGATCATCCCACCCCAGTCATGAACAACAAGAGTCAGCTTTTCCTTCAAGTCAAGATGATTTAAAAGAGCTTCCAGATCATTTATACGGTTTTTCAGACTGTAATCATATGTTTTTGTGTCTGGCTTGTCGGACAGTCCGCAACCGATATGATCTATCGCAATGGTGCGAAATTGAGGTGAAAGCGCTGTAATAAGGTTGCGATAATAGAATGACCATGTGGGATTTCCATGAATCATTACAAGCGGCTCGCCCGAGCCTTCGTCAACAAAGTGGTATTTAAGCCCGTTTAAATCCATATAATGAGACTTAAACGGATATAGGTGCCTGAATGAGGACATATCAACCGGTCTGTTTTTTAAATTTAAAACCTAAAACTGTGTCTGAACCGGGTTTATGTTCAGGCACTAATTAAGAATAACTCAATACCCGAAATGTGTCAAGAAGCACATGGTGGATCACTAAAACGCGAAGTTATTTTTGAGCGAACCCCAAGAACAAATTAAAAGATGAACGTCCAACATCGAACGTCGAATAATGATGTCGCTTCGCTATTTAAATTATTTAAAAATCGAAGAACAAAAAAACTGGCGGCTTTGTGTGAGGTTGCAACCTTGACAGTTTACTATCTTGATGATAAAGGCTTGGTTCTAATTTTGACAATACCAAACAGGAAAATTATGCAACTTTCAACTCAACAAAGGGATGCTGTAGAGTATATTGGATCTCCTGCTCTGGTTGTAGCCGGTGCCGGTTCAGGTAAAACACGTACGTTGACTGCTAAAATTGCTCATCTTATGTCAAGCGGCTATGACCCCGAACGTATTCTTGCGATTACGTTTACCAATAAGGCTGCCGGTGAGATGAAGAGCCGTCTTGTTCGTATGACAAAAATTCCGTCAAAACGTTTTCCGTGGGTTCGAACATTTCACTCCGCATGTTTTCAAATCTTAAAGAAACATTGTGCTCTGCTTGGGTATAATATTCCTCTCCAGATTTATGCAGGATACCAGCAGCAAAAGATAGTCAGGGATATTGTTGTCGGAAAAATGAATTTTGACAAAAAGTATGTCCAACCTGTTTTATCTCAGCTTTCCAGAGCAAAAAATTCGGGTAATCCTTTTGATTATCTTGACGGTAAGCTTTATGCTTTCCGTATTAAATTGCTTGATGTTTTCAATCTTTACGAAAATAAACTGAAATCAAATAATGCCGTTGATTTTGACAATATTTTGCTTTTGACACGCAACCTGCTTCGGGATCACAAGGATGTGCGCAAGCAGTACCAAAAGCTTTTCCAGTTTATTCTTGTGGATGAATATCAAGACACCAATAATCTTCAGGAAGATCTCACAAGGCTGCTGCTTCGAAATGGCAATCTTTTTTGCGTAGGGGATGACTGGCAGGCTATTTATTCATTCCGAGGGAGCAATATGGATCATTTCCTGTCGTTTCCTGAAAAGTACAAACAGGCCAAAGTATTCAGGCTGGAACAGAACTATCGTTCTGCGGATGAAATTGTTCAGACGGCAAATAATCTCATCGAATATAATGACCACAAGATGGAAAAAAAGTGCTTTTCCGACAAGCACGGTGGACTGGTTGAGCTTTATGATTTTTTCAATGAAAAAGAAGAGGCTGACTGGGTTGCCCGCAAGATCAAAGTGCTTTGCGAAAAAGGTCTTGCTTATAGCAAAATTGCTGTTTTATACCGGACTAAATTTTGCTCCCTTTCCTTTGAGAAGGCATTCAGATCTTTTGGAATTCCGTATCAAATGTTAGGTGGGAAGGGTTTTTTTGAACGTAAGGAGATTATGGATATAAACTGCTATCTTGCTGCATCGGTTTTTGAAAAAGACGATGCAGCCTTTGAGCGGATTGTAAATATTCCCAAACGTGGGATCGGCCCTGCGGCTATCAATAAGATTGCTCAGATAAAAACAGGAGCAATAAGCCTTCAGGATGCAGCGCGCAATGCCCTTAGTGAAAAGCTTCTTGCTCCAAAAATATATAATTCTCTCAATGATGTAATCCAGTTGCTTGATGATATTAAGGACATGAAACCTGATGCTGCAATTCACGAGATATTATCAAGGATTAACTATATGGATTATATTAAGCATTATTCCATAGCCAATTCCATGGATTATACCTCAAGACAGGAAAATATTGAGCAGCTTATTTATTCAGGTTCCCAGAAAGATACAATTGTAGAATATCTTGAAGAAGCCGCTCTGATTAAGGAGGACAAAGAAGATGAGGATGAAGACGATCAACAAAGCGGAGTAATCCTGTCAACTATACATGCTTCCAAGGGATTGGAATACAAGGTGGTCTTTGTGGTTGCATGTGAAGAACAGCTTTTTCCTCACTGGAAAGCCATGGATTCGGAAATGGGTCTTCACGAGGAACGCAGACTTATGTACGTGGCAATGACAAGAGCGGAACACTATTTGTTTTTAAGTCATGCCGGCTACAGAAAGGGACAATTAAACTTCCGAAGCAGATTTCTTGATGAGATTGAAGAGTCGATGGAGTAGTCTGACTTGATATTTTTACGCCAATCTGTATTATACTAATCTGTATAATACAGATTAGTATAATGCTCAAAAAAGGAAGCTTATGAATCCTTATAAAGGATAAGGTCTTGGGCTTGGACTTGGGATTTGCATTGATTTCCATAATTGAAAACTGTAGGCTCGCCATGCTTGGTAGCCATCAAGACTGATAACTGTGAACCGTAAACTGTGAACCGATAACCGTAAACTGGCCACTTATGCTTGAGATCAAAACGCAAAAAATAAAAAACTGTGAAATTGAAGTTCCGGGGTCAAAAAGTTATACTCACAGAATTCTTATAGCAACAGCTCTTTCCGATGGAGTATGCAATATAATAAATTGCTTAAAAAGTGAAGATACCCTGCTTACCCTGAACGCTCTGAAGCAATTGGGAGTCAGGATAGATGAATACGAAGAGAAGTTTGTAGTACATGGAACCAGGGGAATACTTAGCCCCTGCAATGACCCGATTTATCTTGCAAATTCCGGAACGTCAATGCGCCTTCTAACAGGGATTGCAGCGATAGGGAATGGTGTATATACTCTTACAGGCACAAAACGTATGTCTGAAAGGCCAATCCAGGATCTGTTGGATGGTTTGAATCAGATAGGGGTTGAAGCATTTGCTGTCAATGCCAATGGATGCCCTCCGATAAAAATCAAGGGCGGTAAAATAGATGGCGGTCATATAGCGCTTAATTGCAGTATAAGCAGTCAATATCTTTCTTCACTGCTCTTAATGGCACCATATACTAATAAAAACCTTGAAATAACCGTAACCAAAGGACCGGTTTCCAGACCTTACATTGATATGACTGTAGATATTATGACAAAGCTTGGAGTCAAGGTTGCTCGAAATGAATACAGCAGCTTTAATGTCTCCGGAAATCAAATATACAAGGCAGGCAATTATTATGTTGAACCGGATTGTTCCCAGGCCGGATACTTCTGGGCTGCCGCGGCTATAACCGGTGCAAAAATAAAGGTTAAGGGAATAACAAAAAAGTCAAGTCAGGGCGATGTGGGTTTTGCTGATGTCCTGAAAGAAATGGGTTGTAAGGTATTTTATGAAAATGACGGCATTTCCGTGTGCGGGGATAAACTATCAGCCATTGAGGTTGATATGTCCAACATGCCGGATATAGTTCCTACCCTTGCCGTTGTTGCGGCTTTTGCCAAAGGAACAACTATTATAAAAAATGTTGCCCATTTAAGAGAAAAAGAATGCGATCGTCTAAGTTCTGTGGCAACAGAGCTTTCAAAGATGGGAATTGAAGCAAATACAACTGAAAATGGTTTGGTTATAAAAGGCGGAAAACCGGTTGGAACAGAAATTGACACATACAATGATCATCGAATAGCCATGAGCTTTGCTGTTGCCGGGCTTGTCGTTCCAGGCATCAAAATAAAAGATGAAAAATGTGTAGAAAAATCTTTTCCTGAATTCTGGAAGGTCTTTGAAGGCCTTTATATGAGGAAATACAGGGTACGAATAATGAATATATATTTAATAGGATACAGGTGTACAGGGAAGTCTTCCGTGGGAAAATCTCTTGCAAAAAAACTCGGATGGTCTTTTATAGATGCTGATGTTGAACTTGTTAAAGAATACGGTATGACTATTTCCGAAATTGTGGCTACAGAGGGGTGGGAATCATTTCGAAAAAAAGAAACAGCTATAATAAAGCGGTTGAGTTCTCTTGATAAACACGTGATAGCAACAGGAGGCGGAGCTATCCTTGATGAGAAAAATGTAACAAATATGAAAAAAAGCGGAATCAGTATCTGGTTAAGAGCAACTCCTGAAACTGTCAAGGACAGGATTTTAAAGGATGCAACCACGGAAGATTCACGCCCATCTTTAACATCAAAAGGGCTTATGGAAGAGATCGAAGAAACCCTTATATGCCGGAATCCTTTTTATGAAAAGGCAATGGATTTTTCTGTGGATACGGATAATATTGATATAGAGAATATTCGTCTGTCAGTACAAAAGAAACTTGGTAGAACAGGGGTCGGGGATTGGGGAACGCAATAAGTTACCCAACTATGCATCACAGCTTCAGGCGAATGCAACACAAAAAAGTTGCACTGATCAGACGTAACCATTCAGCCTTATTAAAGACCGTATTCCTGACCCTGCTTTATGAAAATTTATGGGAAAGCGAATGAAAAAACTGCCTATAGGAATTCAAACCTTCAGCAAGATTCGCATTGGTCAATATTGTTATGTTGACAAGACACGGTTTGTTGCAGACCTTGCCAATGAGAGCGGAGAATATTATTTTCTGTCACGCCCCAGGCGTTTTGGCAAGTCATTGTTTTTAGACACACTTAATCAGGCATTTTTAGGAAATAAAGAATATTTTAAGGGTCTGTTTCTGGAAGATCACTGGGATTGGTCGGTTCAGTATCCGGTAATTAATATCAGCTTTGGCGGCGGGGTTATTGAAGACAGGATTGAGCTGGATGCGCGTCTTGGCGAATTTCTGACAGATCATTCCAAACATTATGAAATCAAGTTAGAACACAGCACAATTGCGGGCAGATTCAAAGAGCTGATCCAGCAGATAAACCTCAAATACAATCAACGCGTTGTTGTGCTTGTGGACGAATACGACAAACCGATCCTGGATAATATAGATAAGCTTGATATCGCGCTAACCATCCGTGACGGACTCAAGAATTTCTACTCCGTTATCAAGGATTGCGACCGTTATCTTCGTTTTGTATTTCTGACCGGTGTAAGCAAGTTCAGCAAAGTGAATCTGTTCAGCGGATTAAACAACTTAAAAGATATTACCCTGGATAGCCGCTATGCCGCAATCTGTGGCTATACAGAAGATGAAATCAGGAATGTTTTTTTAGACTACCTGCACGGGATTGATTTTGAAAGTATGCGCCAATGGTATGACGGATTTAATTTTCTTGGCGATGTGAATCTTTATAACCCTTACGATGTCTTATTATATTTAGACACAGGCGAGTTGAGAAACTACTGGTTTGAAACCGCTACGCCAGGCTTTTTGATCAAGCTCCTGGCTCAGAAACACTATGTTATACCGGATATAGAAGGTCTCCGCTCTTCAGGAGAATTGATTGGCAACTTTGATCTTGACCGGATATTGCCTGAGACACTGCTTTTTCAAACAGGCTACTTAACTATTCAAAAAAAGTACCGTATAGGCGCAAAAATTTATTATCAGCTCAAATACCCCAACCTTGAGGTTAAGATGAGCTTGACAGATTATATTTTAACCTATCTTACACAAAACAGCAGTAAAAAGATAGATCTGCAATCACAGGTGTACGAAGCCCTGCAAAATGCCGGATTAGACCAGCTCAAAACGATTTTCCACGCCTTTTTTGCCTCCATTCCTCATGACTGGTATCGCAAAAATCAGATAGCAGGCTATGAAGGATATTATGCCTCTATATTTTACTGCTACTTTACAGCGCTCGGACTGGATGTAACGGCTGAAGACACAACAAACAAGGGAAGAATTGATCTGACAGTCAGACTGGATAACAATCTCTATATCATGGAGTTTAAAGTGGTTGAATCAAGCAGTGATGAAAACACGGCTCTGGCTCAAATCAAGCAAAAAAAATACCATGAGAAATACCGGGCGGATTACATTTATCTGATCGGCGTAGAGTTTAACAAAAAAGACCGGAATATTACAGGATATGCCTGGGAGCAGATAGAGAAATGATCCAAATCCTTACAAATTTTCCTTGCTTACATAACCCTCAAAATTTTTTTCCAGAAGAAAACGTGAAATCATTTCACTAACCTTGTCCGCAGTATCAACCCGATAAACCCCTTTCTCATCACTGCCAGCCTCTTGTTTGGCCTTTTCAACTATGGTTTGAAGAGATCTTGTAGTCATTTCAACATTGGCATTTACAACAATTGTATCTTTAGAAACGTCCATTATGTGCTAATCTCCTTTTCTTTACACCTTACATCGTCCTATTCATCGCTTCTTTCAAACGGTCAAGAAGACCGGCCCCGTCAAAAATATTTTGTGACTGGTTTATTATATTACCGTGGCTTCTTCTTGCTCAGAAGAGTCCTGCTTCACTATCCACTTCTCAAGCATATCAGAAATCTCTTGAGGCTTAACCGGTTTTGAGAGGTAGTCGTCCATACCGGCTTTTAGACATTTTTCACGATCACCTTTCATGGCATTTGCTGTCATTGCGATAACAGTTACCTTGTGATTAAGCACTTTTGATTCAGGTTTACGAATCTCTCCGGTTGCCTCGTAACCGTCCATTTCCGGCATCTGGCAATCCATCAATACAATATCGTAAGGAATCATTGACAGAGCCGCGACCGCTTCCGTACCATTTGCAACAGCATCAGCACTGTATCCAAGTTTGCCGAGAATACTTGTTGCCACCCTTTGGTTGACAATATTGTCTTCGGCTAAAAGGATGCGAACCCTGCGCTTTTGATCCTCGGATAGGGAATGGCGTGTGACAATTTTTACAGGCTGTTCCTTTGCCACTTGTTTTTGCATACCGGTAACCGTGGCAAGGCAGTCATATAGCTGTGATTGTTTGACCGGTTTGGTCAGATATGCAGCAAAACCGATTTTCTCTAATTGCCCGGCATCTCCACGCTGGCCCAATGAGGTCATCATAACCAGTATGGTGCTTTTCAGATCAGGATCCTGCTTAATTTTTTGCCCTAAAGTTTTCCCATCCATTTCCGGCATCTGCATGTCAAGAATTGCTATTTCATACGGATCTTTACTATCTACTGCAAGGCGAAGCTCTTCTAATGCCTGCATCCCGCTGGATGCCTCACCATACCGGCATCCCCACAAATTCAACTGTTCTTGTAAAACGTACCGATTGGTCGCATTATCATCCACGATCAGAATGCGCTCGTTTTTGATATTCACGGGAACAATAATTTTTTTCTCCCGGCCCTCAGGCTGTTTTTCAAAAACTGCCGTAAACCAGAATGTAGAGCCTTTGCCTTCCTCACTTTCCACTTCCATCTGTCCGCCCATCAGCTTCGCAAGCTGTTTTGAAATAGTCAGACCCAAACCTGTTCCGCCAAACTTGCGGGTTGTGGAACTATCCACCTGTGAGAATGACTGAAAGAGTAGGTGCATGCGCTCTTGAGGAATGCCTATCCCTGTATCGGTGACGCTAAAGCGGATTGTGGCATGTGTTGAATTTTCATGTTCAAGGGAAATCCGGATACTTACTTCGCCCTTTTCTGTAAATTTGATCGCGTTACCCACAAGATTAATCAGTATCTGGCGCAATCTGCCAGGATCTCCGCATAAAAATGAAGGGACTTCAGGGTGAACCATGGCTACGTATTCCAGACCCTTCTCGTGAGCTTTCAAAGCAACGAGATCTGTCAGTTCGTCTAAAGCTATTCTCAAATCAAAATCAATATTTTCAAGGTCAACTTTTCCTGCCTCTATTTTAGAATAATCAAGAATGTCATTGATTATTGACAGCAACGAATCTCCGCTGTTTCGAATGGTTTCCGTGAACTCTCGTTGTTCAGAGTTCAATTCAGTGCCTAAAAGAAGACTCGTCATGCCAATCACGCCGTTCATTGGAGTACGGATTTCGTGGCTCATGTTAGCGAGAAATTCACTCTTTGCACAGCTTGCCATCTCGGCCTGAACGGCCCACTCGTTTGCCCTGATGGTGGTCGCTTCGAGCTGCAAGTTGGTTTCCAGGAGTTTTTCTTCTGCCTGCTTGCGCTCGGTCAATTCGTTTTGCAAATCCGCCTGTGTATGTTGAAGCCTGCGATTCAATTTCAGGATATACGCGGTTGCAACTCCCATCGCCGCCATCACTGCTGCAATGACAGCAAGCCAGTACCAGTACTTCCTTACGATATCGCGGACAGTTATCTTTCCAAAGTCCTTGTACAGGCCGACACGAAGCTCCTTGAGGCATTCATGCACCGGTTGATAGTTGAGCGGGACTGTCCAGCCCGCGCACTTGGCCGACTTTGCCGCCGGGCAGTCCGCCGCCATGCCGATCAGGGCAATGGCAACCTTTTCTGCCAGTTCATTGGACGTATGAGCAATCTTTGTCATGGGCCACTCCGGATACAGGCGGGTCGAGTGCTGGAAATGGAATTCACAAACCTTTTTGCGGATGTGAGCGTGCTTCAAGATATGGAAATCATCCATGCGGATCTTGCCCTCCAGCGCCATTCGCTCAAGTGTGTCGGTCCTCACCGATCCTGCATCTACCTTGCCGTCGCGCACCGCGTAGACGACCGCATCATGAGTTCCGCCGAAGGTCAGATCGCTAAAGTCGCTGAACGGATTAATGCCGTAATCTTTGAGTTCCCGCCACACCGCGTACCAACTGCCAAAGGCGCGTTCATTGGGGGCCATGAAGGTCTTGCCCTTCAGGTCGTCCAGATTCCGGACATCGTCACGATCAGCCCTGCGGAAAATCACCCCTCCGAAGACAGTATACATCGCTCCGTCAGAGTGCAAGTTCTTGAGCGTCGAGATCCGGTCAGCGCCATACAGCTTTTCCAGCTCCACGTAAAATAAGGGATTGGCCAGCATGAAATTGACCTCGCCATGTTCAACGGCAGCGTTGATTTTCTCAAAGACCAGCGGCACGATCATGAACGAGTAGCCGGGGATATGACTTGTTAGATACTCAGCCGTGGGTCCCCATTTTTCTAAGCATTTCTCCGTTCCCCGCTTGGCAAGTACGCCGATTTTCACCACCGCAACCTCTGCTTCAGGTATGGCCGGCGCATTGGATTGTACAACCGGACTTTTTTCAGGGTCGCCTGAAGCATCATTCATGACCCGCTGACCGGATTCGTTCAATCTGTTATTTTGGGTCGCCATCACCACGCCGAAACCGCCGACTATGAGCAGCAAAACGGCGGCAAACGTAACCATCAGGTAGCGATGGATATGTTTGGCCGAGGCTTTTTTCGTATTGGCCTTTCTATTTTCTCTCATCATACCAATTACCTGACCTGCTGCGAAAAAATGTATTTAGTTATATCATCAGCAATATCAACTGTAAGTATTTTTTTTACTTTAAAAACAGCGCGATTCTCAGCCTGAGGCAGGCTAATATGGCCATCTCTCCCGGTTTTGCTGACACTTCCAAATATAGCGCCTCCTTTCCGATCTATTAAATCAAAGCCTACCCTCCACCTGACATATTTCCATTCCTGTGTTCCGAATTCAACAGGCCTTATTTCTACATTACCCCTGATTACAACGCTTGCTTTGTTAAAATCTTCAGAAATAGAAAACCCATGTCTGTTTAGCCCTTCAATCAGAGCTTCATGAATTTCCGCTGCCCTGTTTCCTTTGACTGAAAGAAAAATAAGAAAATCCCTGAGCAGAATAGCTGTTAAACAATTTTTAATCTCATTAAAATCAATATCGGATGAAATGCCTTTCCCGGATTTGTTAACGATTCTGAATTCTGCATCATAAGCTTCTCTCAGTATATATTGTTGAATAACTTCCTTTAGTATTTTTATTTTTGAAAGCTTGTCCTCTTCTTTTTCCGCATTATGGATAAGCCTTTTGATTTCAATATCCAACTCCTGAATCTTATACTTCAGTATCATGGCTGATTGCTCCCGATCAAGAACCGCAAGAGCATAAAAAACATTATCAGGTTTTGTCTGCTTAAAAACCCGGGCTATTCTAACTCCGGAAAGGACTTTCCTGGTGGATACCCTGGTAATCTTTTCAATGTCAAACTGTTCTGTAACTTTTTCTTTGCTTTCAGATGTTGTTTGCAAATATTCCTGAAAAATACTGGTACGGGAACGAATATTACTGTAAAATATTCTGGCTATTTCAGAGCGGGCATTATTTTCCGCTAACTGGCGGTCAGAGCTATATCCTACCCCTGTCAAATACATTGAAAAAGGATAAAGTTCACTTTCTTTGTTTATCCAGCCTGGCCTTTTCCCCTGCTTGACGTGCAAGTTTTTGTTCTTCTCCACTTTAATCAGGTCCGAATATTTTCTTTGATTATCATCATCATTGGAATAAGCTGTATTTTTTTCCCCTTCTTCTGATTTCAACTCATCAAAAGCCATACTCGCTCTTGCCCGGCTCTTTTCTTCATATGTTCTCTGGCTGATCAAACATCCTTCCACTATTAAAATGAGAACTGTAAACAAAACAAATAGATATAATTGTTTAGCAAATCCGCTCAATTCAAACTCCCGTACATTCTAATTTACAGTGCGAAACATGAAAAATTTCTTTTCACGTTTTTTCACGGTAAAATTTTGGATTTGTTTTGAAATAACAACGGCACGATTAGAATCCATAAAGTCTATTCGCCCTTTATATTCTCCCGGAGGAACAAGTATTCTTCCAAACCTGATTTCTGCCGGCAGCAATCTCCAATGGCGAACATCTGCCTGCTCCGATGCCAGGCTTGCAGCTTGACTTGCGGTTTTAACCAACAATCCAAGCAGTTCGCCGCCCTGACGCGTTGCATCCTTATAAGCCTGCCTTGATGCTATATATTTTGCAGTGGCCCTGGCAATGGTTTTTGCCTTAATTCTGTTTATCCTGTTTTTTAAATTCATTACAGCAATGGAAGTTATATCTTCCATCAATTGTGTCTCAAAAACATATGAACGATTATTACTCAAATTTTTTAGATAAATCTTGCTGCTGGAAATTCGATATCTTCTTTTTTTAAACTCTGGATAAGCAATCTTGGTCACATAGTTATCAGGCATTGGAACTAAAAAAAATGCTTCAACTTTTACAGGCCCCAATCCATTGTAGTGAATAAACAATATCTCTGCCAGGCTTTTTTTCTCAATCGGGCTAATAAACAAAACATTATTATATTTATTTTGAATATTCCTGAATTCTTCATGAAAATCCAATTCCCGGGACAATGTAAGTAAATTCTCAATCAGAAAAACCGGTGGAGATACTCCATAGTTTCTAATATAGTCATTTTTATATATATTCTCAGCCTTCCAATAGGAGATATAGGCATCATTTATATCTCCTTCCGTTTCGTAAAAAACGCCCATTAAAAAACGGATAAATGCATCTTCTTTGTAAACATTTTTTTTATCATCTTTATATTGTGCATTTAACATATTTAATTTGTTGTCAACCTTTCTGGCTTCTACAAGGGCATCTTCAAGAGAACCCAGGCCGACATAGTTCATAGCCATAAATAAATTCACCAATGCACTTTCAAAATCTTCACCTTTATATGGAATAGCATTGTCGTTAATTATAAAAGATGCGATATGTTTTGAAACAGACTTGGTGTATAGCTCCTCCATAATGGACTCGGCTTTAGCGAGGCTCTGATTGCTTTCTGAATAACGATGGGCAAAATGGGCGAGAATTCCTTCATCCAAATAATAAATAACAGCATTCAGCTTATCAAAAGTTTTGGTATTTTCCCTTGCGAGATGCCAGGCGGAATCAAATTCCCGGTTAAGAAGAAATTCATCAACTTTTGCATAATACTTAAGACTGGGGGCGCATGAGAAAAGCAAAAACCCCGACAGAAGAAAAGGGCATAGAACAATTATAATATTTTGCCTGATCCTATGACTTTGCCTGATCCTATGACTTTGCCTGATCCTATGACTTTGTCTGATCCTATGGCTCGGAAAAAAATAATACATAACATTAGGTAACATAACTATTTTGAAAAACTACCACGATAATCCCGGTTTCTCGATAAACTTTTTAATCTTTTTTTCGCCGATCCATGCCTTAATGTTATTGTCCATGGCAATCAGCTCAAGGTTGACCTGATAATACATTACAGCCTTGCCGCCAGCTTCATCCCTAATTGTATTTATTGCTCCAATCAACATGAAATCCGCCCCAACTTCTTCGCCAGGGCCCTTCATGGTATCTTCTGAAGCGTGTCTGGCCATATCAAGCCTTTCTTCACGAATCTGTCCCCGTTCACCTTTTGAAGCTACAAACTGCACCTGCCCTGAATTAATCAAAGCACTTTCAAGATCTTTAACAAAAGTCTGAATATTTATATGCTCATGGCTCCGGTTTTTTATAAAACCCACAATAAATGCGGGCACCCGGTTATGTTTGCTTTTAAATCTTTCCAAGAATGGTCGATTAAGACAATCACTAATCATATCTTCGGCAACCAATCCGGAATCAGTATCATTCCAGCGGCCGCTTATATCAACAATTTCATTGATGTCTATCCTTGTTACCTTTGGCGTTGAGGCGCAACCCGTCAAAAAGACAATAATTCCTGAAATCATAATCATCACAATAACTCTATGATGCTTCATTGCTCCCTCCTGTGAAAAATAATTTAGCCCATCTTTGTGAATAAAAAAAAACCCTAACTATCCATTTGGCTGCATCCAAGAGATCTTCAGCCACGTGGTCAGGAAAAATCTTTTTTTGTGCAAGGATTTTTTCTGCATCAACGCCGTTTCCTGTTTTGACCAGAATGCTGTGACCGCATCCTGCATTGCGGGCGCACATAATATCCTTTACGCTGTCGCCTACCATAACAGAATTCGCAAGATCAATATGGTATGTTTTTTGGGCTTTGTAAATTAATCCCGGCTCTGGTTTGCGGCAGTTGCATTTGTTTTCAGGGATATGGGGGCAGTAAAATATGTCTTTTATCTCTCCTCCACCTGACTTAAGCGCTGACTTCATCATGGAATGAATATATTCGAGCTCGTTTAATGATATCGTGTTTCGGTTTATAGCCGACTGGTTTGTAATTATAATAACGACAAAACCGTTTAACTTCAGAAGTTTTATCGCATCAATGCTGCCGGGGATAAACTCAAATTCAGCCCAACTTTTTATGTAATCGGAAGAATCCCTGTTTATAACGCCATCTCTGTCCAGAAAAACCACCTTTTTCAACATTTTTTTAACTCCATTCAACTATTCCGGTAACTATTCACGTTCCTAATAACATAAAAAAGCTTGATGAGCTAATTAAAATTATAGTATCAGAGATTTAAAAACTATCAGTACATAAGGAACGTGGACGAATTAACTTCCACAACTATGCATCACAGCTTCAGGCCGCCTTTGTTTGATCTCAGATCACAAAAATATTGAAATAGCTCGCTATTCCATCAACTTTTGTGATCTGAGCCTATCTTTGAGATTGGGGCAAATTCGACCCCAATCTGTGCACCTACTTGCGGAAGTTAATTCGTCCACGTTCCTAACGAATTGTTTGTAGCTGTTAAGCTTATCAGCTATCAGCTAAGAGCTAAGAGCTCGCCCGATAGGGCGCTAATTCATTTGGAGAACTTTTATTATAGTAATGACTACTAAAGATCAATTATTGTTATATCTGAAAGAAAATCAAGAAAACTGGGTTTCCGGTGAGCTGATAAGCAATAGTCTGTCAGTAAGTCGTTCTGCTATATGGAAACATATTGGCAAGTTAAAAGAAGAAGGCTATGTTATAGAATCTGCCCCGAAAAAGGGATATCTTCTCAGCAAAGATTCAGACCCGATCACGGCTGATGAAATAAGGCAAGGTCTTTGCACCAGGGTTTTTGGAAAGAAAAATATTATTTATTTGAAAGAAACCGATTCAACCAATACAAGGGCAAAAGAACTTGCAGCAAAGGGTGCTCCCGAAGGGACCCTGGTTATTGCGGAAAAACAGACAAACGGAAGGGGAAGAAAAGGAAGAAGCTGGTTTTCACCCCCTGGAGATGGGATTTACTTTTCTCTTATACTGAGGCCTGCTATATCACCTGGTGAAACACCAAGAATAACGCTGATGACCGCTGTTGTTCTATCGGAAATCTTGATTTCCCTGTTAGAACTAAAATTAAGAATTAAGTGGCCTAATGACATTCTTGTAAATGGAAAAAAGCTGGCCGGTATTCTCACTGAGATCAGCACTGAAATGGATGCAGTAAATTATATCGTTGTTGGTCTTGGATTGAATGTAAACACTCTATTTGAAAATTC
>DAOWEW010000250.1 GCA_030638305.1 Desulfobacteraceae bacterium | reverse complement strand
GGGACTGCGGGATATGTATTGCTGTATGCCCCCAGACAGCTATCAGCCGGAAGGAAATAAAAAACAACGATTTTGAAATGATCGTAGATGAAACAAGGTGCATTGGCTGCGGATTCTGCGCAAAAGCCTGTCCTTGCGGAATCTGGAATCTTATAGAAAACAAACCCATAGAGTAACGGTGAATCCTTAACTTTAAATTTAAAACCCTAACCACGTGATATGAAAGCGATAATAGCACTTGAAGACGGACGCACATTTGCCTGCCGCAGCTTTACAGGCCCGGGAGAAGCCTGTGGAGAAGTTGTATTCAATACAAGCATGACAGGATATCAGGAAGTATTGACCGATCCTTCATACAAAGGACAGATGGTTACCATGACATATCCCCTTATCGGCAATTATGGTATCAATCCTGAAGATATTGAGTCAGACAGGATACAGGTTGCCGCTTTTCTAATAAAGGAATATCAGAAGTTCCCAAGCAACTTCAGATCAATCTCCACTCTTGCAGATTATCTGAAAACCCAGGGAATACTCGGCATTGAGCAGTTTGATACACGTGCGCTTACAAGGCATATCCGAAAAGCAGGAGCCATGCGTGCATTCATAACAACCAGCAATCTCGACCCTGCTTCCTGTGTAAAACGTGCAAGAGAAATTCCAGGCATGGCAGGACAAGACCTTGTAAAAGAAGTAACAACAAAAGTTCCTTATTTCCAGACACAAGGAAAGCCGGCTTATATTGGAAAAGATATCCCTCTAAACAAAAATATATGGAAATACAGCGGAAGTAAGCATTTAGTTGTCGCGTTTGACTTCGGAATAAAATACAATATATTACGATGTCTTGAATATGCCGGTTTTGAAACTTTAGTTGTTCCGGCTGCAACCAGCGCTGAAACCATAAAACTTATTGAGCCGGATGGACTTTTTCTTTCAAACGGTCCTGGTGATCCGGAACCTGTCTTATATGCAATAAATACCATCAGAAGTCTTCTGTCATATCGCCCCATGTTCGGCATCTGTCTTGGGCATCAGTTGCTTGCGCTGGCATTGGGTGCAAAAACTTTTAAGTTAAAGTTCGGACATCGGGGCTCAAACCAGCCTGTTAAAAATCTTTTAACTGGAAGAGTTGAAATAACATCTCAAAACCATGGGTTTGCTGTAGATACAGACAGCCTGAATAAGAATGATATTAAAACAACCCACATAAACCTGAACGACAATACCCTTGAAGGATTCAGGCACCGTGAACTGCCGATTTTTGCCGTCCAGTACCATCCAGAAGCATCTCCCGGTCCCCACGATTCAAGGTATCTATTTGATGAATTTAAAAAAATGATAAAATAATGCCAAAACGCACCGACATACATAAAATACTCATAATTGGCGCCGGCCCCATTATAATAAGTCAGGCATGCGAGTTTGACTACTCTGGGACACAGGCATGCAAGGCCCTTCGTGAAGAAGGGTATGAAGTAGTTCTTGTGAACAGCAATCCGGCAACAATCATGACAGATCCTGAAATGGCGGATCGAACCTATATTGAGCCTGTTACACCTGAAATGATTGCAGCAATAATAGAAAAAGAACGCCCAAGTGCATTGTTGCCTACTCTGGGCGGAACAGACGGAGGTGTAGCCTATAACCCCGAAGACCTGGAAAAATACGCCAGGGCAGGGCTGGATGCGAGTTTAATCGGGCAGATTATGCTTGAGGAATCTGTTTTGGGCTGGAAGGAATATGAACTGGAGGTTATTAGGGACAATTGATCATAAATACCGGCTCAGGTGGGGAAACAAAACGTGATGGATATCATATAAGACGCGCCGCCATTAAATTCAATATCCCATATACAACGACTATTGCCGGAGCAAATGCAATATGTAAAGGTATTGCAGCGCTTATTAGAAAAAAACTTTCTGTAAAATGCATTCAGGAATATATTTGATGGATTTTGATGAAAATCGGTCTTGACATTGGAGATCACCTTAATATAAGTCTTTAGAAAATTTAGAGCATTTGCCATAAGAATTGGATTCACTTGACGAGGTAGTGCCCGTTTATAAATGAATTGTGAGCCGGTAGGCACACCGTCAGTTTTTAAGGCTGAATTTTGTGTGGAATTC
>DAOWEW010000218.1 GCA_030638305.1 Desulfobacteraceae bacterium | reverse complement strand
TTGACTTGATATCTGATTGTCAAGACCAATTGTTAAATAAATGTTAATATAATTAATAACCCTACCCCACTTACCCACCCGATCTCACAACCATCGTTAAAAGAGATATGCCATGAAGAATATTATTGATTAGGGGTTTTTTGATGATTTTGAGTCTGTTTGAATTTGAATTCCACATTACCAATCATAAAATTAAAGCGTGCTTTTTGCCTTGAAACATTTTGGCCAATAGATGACTTTGAAAAATAATTGCCCGCTTTTTTATCTTTAAAATTTGAACGTTTCTTTTTTGCCATGGTAAATTCTCCTTTCTTTTCTACGTTAAGGGTTAAATTCTGATCGTACTTTAGCCTCAGGCTGCCCTTGGTACCTCAGACTCCCTTAAAGATTAATATCTGAATACAAACCCATCCTCTTCATTCTTTCCAGCCATGATGGAAAACAACCATGACAAATCATTGTGACTGTTTTTTTGCCGTGATCAATTATTGTATGAAAAATATCAATTTTTTTTTCCAAACAAATTTCACAAGTAGTTTTATTCCTATCCATTTTCTCTAAAATTAATTTCGTGTATTCTTTTTTTTCCATTTCTTTTTTTTTGTTTTTTCATTTTTGTTTTTTCATTTTTTATAAAAATTATTTGGCAGATTTTTACTGCCAAAATTTGTGTGTGAAATATTTCTTTTCACACATTTTTTTTACAAGAAATGAGCGCTTCTAAATAAGCGTCTCCTTACGTAGTAAGGCGACTTGCCCCGTAATTCCAACGTATTGTTTTTATTGAAAAAAACAATTACGGGACATGACGTTTTTTTTGGGCTTGCCCCGTAATTCAATTTAGAGCTGTAACATATTGTTTTTGTTGAAGGTTGAATTACGGGGCAAGCGTTTGCCCCGTAATTAGACATAATTCAACCCCCGTCAATCCTACAATCTGTTTTGCCCCGTAATTCCCAACCCCTGTGAATCAATGGTTTAGATGTTTTTTTTCTTTCAAGAAAAAAAGTCCTACAAAACAGGACAACCTATCAATTAAGCATCTACAAAAAAACAGATGGCTGGCAATGTGAAATCATTAGAGAAAATGACTTTTATCAAAATGGAACTTGATCTCTGTTTTTAACTTTATCACCTGGAATTTGATCTATAATTTTGACAATAAATCTTGGCCTTCCAGACTCATTTTTGTTTGTTTTTACAATTTGGATCATCTTTTTGTCGATCATGTAATCTAACAATTTGGGCATTTTTCTATCGTTAAAAGTAGGGAATTGATCCTTAATATAATCTCGAATTTCTTTTCCACTGGACGTTTTTTCGAGATCCCGCCTTGAATATTCCACGTTATCCCTGGCTAATATTCCATGTAGGAGATTAGAGACCTCTTTATATATCTCCCCTTCCAAATTAACTGGCACCAATACTCCATATTGATTGCGCTTGAAATATAGAGACTCTGGAATGTCAGGAGAATAGTTACTCTTGGGTGTGTTAAGCTCAACGTATAGCCTCGAATTTTCAATCCCGAATTCAGCCGCCTTATTGGGATCCAATCTCACCATACCTGCTTGCCAGCGACAACCATCTACTATGGCACCACCGCCCCGAGACATGTTCTGGGAGATCGTTTCGCTACTTGCCTTACTTGTATGGTGAGAGAATAAAATTGTAAGCTTATATTCTTTCTGTAATTTCTCTAAAGTCTGTATCCATCTCGTACAATGATCGTTATTATTCTCATCAAGACCAAAGAAACGACTCTTGGGATCAAGGATTACAACCTCTAAGCCATCATGGAGCTTGATCGTTTCCCTAAGCCAGTGAAAACCTTCTGCCATGACAGGATTATTTCCATCTAATTTCATTAACGGCCCAACTTCGCCAATTGTTGAGACCGCAAATAATTCAGAAGGGAACTTGCGATTACCTTTAATATTCCAGAATCTTCTTGACATCTCATCGGTATCGTCTTCACCTGCGATAAATAGGGTTGACATTGGTTTGGGAGCATTTAATATCCCTAACGATCCCCCACTGGCCAAAACAAATGCAAGTTGAGCCAGGAGGTAGCTCTTACCCGTCCCACCGGTTGCCGTAATGGTGCCGACTATACCTTCAGGGAGAAAGCCTTGATCGTTATAATTTAGGATAAAATTGCGCGATTTGACTGGCTTAATCAGGATATCCAAGAGCCTTGTTTGCTGTTTACCTTGTGGCGGGAATTCAACCTTTGATTTCAACTGCTTTTTAACCGCATCAATGCCTTCACTTGCAGCCAAATCATTAAAATCTGAGAGTGATGTTGAATCGCTTTTAAAGATTGGCCATATTACATTGCAACCGATCTCACGCTTCTTTGCAGCTTCCCTTGCGGCTTTAATCCCTGGATTTAAATCTTTGTGTTTCCTATCATTGTCAGCGCATATTGTTATCGAATTACCCTTTCCAACTAATGGTATCATGTTTTTTAAGTTGCCGGCATTAAAGGCTACAATAACCATACCGCCAGTTGCCTCATGTATTGTGGCGCCCGTACTGTATCCCTCGCATAGATAGAGATTATTAATGTCACCATCAATAGTATGACTGCAACCCGCCACCTTTCCACCAGGGAAAAACAATTTTTTATCTGTAATCCTTTGAAGCGACCACAAAACGCCACGATCGTCTCTCATAGGGATTAGTAGCTCACCACCAGACACCTTTAGCCCATATGAACCAACCCTTTTGGTTTGTAGATATGGGTGAGTGACGGCATTAGGGGAGCTATCCCATAGCTTTTGGGCATCTACTTGAGCTTGTTTATTCTTCTTTTTTTTAATGGCCTTCAGTTTGGTTCTATTGTCAGATAAGATACGTTCGTGGTCGGCGAGGTCTTGAGCGGACATTTCAGAGACGTTCCCTGAACAATACTTAACGCCAATCCCACCATCTTTTTCCCAGCTCCCAAATATTCCGTGGTGAAATTTGCCAGCATGAAGCGAATAATAGGAGTTGAGATTTCTACCAAAACGGTGGATCTGGCCGTCTGGAATTATCTCATCTGGGAATAGGCCATGCCTTGCAAGCAAAGCCCTAAAGCTTTCAATTTCATCATCTGGCTGAACAATGCGTAAACAATTATGAGTCTCGGCTTCGTCCTGTGAAGGAGCTGTGTTAAAATCAATCATTTTAGTTACCCTAATGTTGTAGATTTTTCTTTTAGCCAGTCAATCAGAGAGTCCACAGGATAAACTACCTTTTTCCCAATTCTGAGACGTTCTTTCGGCCCCAACCCTCTACAATCCATGTTAGCAATATAATGTGGTGATATAACTCCGCCACTAAAACGGCCTACCTCTGAGCGAGCTACCAGAGTTGAAGACCACACCTTTTTTAATAAAGTGAAATGTTCGTTTAAATCTCTCATAATAAATAGCCTCCTGTTTATTTTTCGTTGCAAACAACATCTTCTATACATAGATAAAGGGAAAATAAGGGAGCACTCTTATTTTATGCAACAAAAACAGATAGTTGTATTAGAATCAGGTATTTTAGACGTATTAAAAGGCAGGTATGGGATGGTTTGGTCTTGCTTTTTAATAAAGATTTTTTTAAAATAAGATAGTGGATTTTTGTTTTTAGGTAGGTTAATATATGGCTCTGTTGATTTACTCCGATTTTAAAAAATCAGGACACAAGACATTGTGGATCATTTGCCTTACGCCACTGCATATTGTGTCAACTTTTTTTTTGAAAAGATAGTAAATCAACAGATTCATATAAAAGCTTCCATGTCCGTAAGAGAAGAGTCTTTTTGTGAGACGTGATCTTGGCTGATATATGCTTCAATATATTCTTTAAATTCAGAACAGGGAGTATTGCAGTTTTCGCATGGCTTTTTTTGACAGTTCTTTTTGAATTGATTTAAATTAGGCTTTTCATATTTTATGGACCATATATCAATGGGATCATAAGTCTTCCGGTATATTCGTTCATAAGCTTTGCGAAAAGCTTTTTTTACACTATCGTATGTAAGTTTAAGCTCTCTTGCTATTTGCTTAAACCCTTGCCCTTGTTTCCATAGATCCCAAATTTTAAGTTGCGTCCAGGCCTCTTTGCGTGCCCTGGTAGTATCAGCATCCCAAGATTTAAAAGCTTTTCGTTCTCTTTCGTGTAAAAGATCAAAGGCCATAACAGTTTCCTCGGAAAGCTTAGGGCAATGGTCTCTGATATTATACTCTATGTCTATAGATTTTTTACGCGCATATATATTGTTAAGAAAACCTTCAAATTCTCTGAGAAGAAACTCTTGTGGCTTTCGCAAATCCACATTCAAAAGCCTTTCGTAATCTTTTAAATCTTTCGGGTTTATAGGGCCATCATTGCGATGGAAAAGATTTAAATCAGGTCGTGAAATTTCTTTAATTCCTGGAAAACAAAACATAAAAAGCAATAGCCAAGAATGCTGGCAGTCTTCAATGTCTTTATGTGGGTCAAGAATTTCGAATAACACACCGTTACGAGCTGCTTTGGATAGGGTTGGTGCAATATCAAGGGAAAAACCCATCTCACCAAATAGGATATCTTCGCAAATTTCTGAGAAGAGTCCGTTTTTATCAATCTGAAAATTGCGTTTGAGTTTTTCAAAGCTGGTTTGATAGTCGGGGTGTCTTTTTAGGATGGCCAGTTTGAGAGAAGCTTTTTCTTGAATCTGTTTGTTAAAATTTTTCATTTTTTACCACCTCCACAGCGGTATCCACAATTGGTGTGCGGGGCAAACCGGTGTGGAATTCCGGCTTTTCGGGTAGCTTTCCCTATGCCCCGCAAGGGGTTACTTATCCTCGCTTTTATTTTAACTCAATAATATTATTTTTCGCTAACATGCTTTTTTCTAAATCCTTAACCGCTTTCTGTAATGTCCCTTCGGAAAGGTGGGCATATCTTTGCACCATCTCAAAAGTACTATGTCCCATCAATTTTTGTACTGTGTACAGGTCGGCACCGCCCTGTACTAACCAGCTTGCAAATGTATGCCGGCATGTATGAAACACAACTTTTTGTCGACAATCGGTTATGCCATCGTTAAAACCAAGTTGCGCAACAGCCCTTGAAAAGGCATGGGATATACGTTCTATTTTTTTCCCATTTCTATCCAGAAATACAAACCCCGCCATAGTTACAGACTGCTTTCTGCCTGCCATCATAGATTTAACGGCTTGGGTCATGAATGCGGGTCTGTTATGACTGCTTTTGGTATCCTTTACGGTAATCAAACCACGATCAATGTCAATGTCATTCCAGATAAGGCCAAATATCTCCCCAGCTCGCAGTCCACATTGCAAAGCGAGTAAACTCATATCGTGGAGTTGTTTGCTCCGCCTATATAGCTCATCCAGTAAAACATTAGCTTCATTATGTCTCAGGAATCGCAGGCGCTTATTATCTATTTTTGGTATAGTAACATGCTTTGTGGGAGAATTAGTACTGATAAGACCATCACGCTTTGCCATATTCCATATTTGTCGAATGATCGCAAAAATATATTGTAAGGTTCTGGGAGTTCTGCCGGATGATAGTAATTTTTTTTTGAGCTTCTCACAGTGGAAGGGTGCAATGTCTTTGAATGGCTTACCCGCGAAAGCGGGCTCAATCCAATTTTTGTAATATTGCAGTTCAGTCCTGCAAGTTTCAGTTTTTTTGCTTGTTTGCGCAATGGGAAAATAAATATCAACAAAATAAGTCGTAAAGAGAATATTTTCTCTATCACGTTTTGTCTGTTCTGTTTGCTCTTGCTCACGCCGTATTTTTTCTATTTCTCTTTTTTCAGTTAAGCTTTGTGCACCCTGGCCGGTTCTCTGGTTTTCCTTGATTTCCGATAAACGGGCATTTGCTATTTGTGCCGTTACGCCTTGACTTGACCAACCTACACCCTCTTCTTTATCTTTACCACAAAGTTTATACCTTATTGTAAAATAGCGATCATATCCTATACCATGCTTTCTGGTCGGGTGTTCTTTGTATCTAATGCCTATAAAATTTGTTTTAATACGCTTTGCCATTTTTACAATTTCTTTCAGGGACTTGCTTTTAAAGAAAATCAGTTTTATATTGCGGATACGTAAAGATAATAACGGGAGCTTTTAAAATCTATCCCGCTATAGTCCCGCTTTTTTAGCTGAAAGTAAGTGATTTTAGATTATGAAAAGTGAAAACTATATAACACACTATACATCTAAATAGTAGAAATGTCAAGGCTTTTATGATGAAAAGTGAAGATAAAGGAAAGTTGTCCAAACAGACTGAAAATCCGCGTGTCGGCAGTTCGATTCTGTCCCTCGGCACTTTTTCTTTAGCTAATTTTTCTGATATAGGGTTAGTCGTAGTTTGGCTAACCCTTTTTTAGTTCAAGCAATGCCTACAATCTCTCCATAATAGAATTTTCCAATGCGTTTGCCATGCAACGAAAGCTTTTAAAAAAAAGGGTGTGCTCTGGTCAGTAAGGGAAGATCTGGACGGCCTGCTTGAATCTGTTGGGCGTCGGGCATTGTTGTTGTAGAATCAAGGTTTGATCCCAGATATTTCCTTGACTAAAAAAAATATGTGGCATATTGTTTTTTTATGAAAAAGAAAAAAATCATAAAAACACTCATAAAGGACTTTTATCATAAACCCCGTCCTGAGTTCAGCCCCAGGGCATTATCCATTCCCTTGAATCTGAATAAGATTATTTCCCTCACAGGAGTATCGACATAATTCCTTTGCCTGTTTTTCTTTGTAAAAAATAATGACCCCCCAAATATGTATGTCTGCAATTGATAAGGAACGTATTGAATCTGATCTGTTCCAACCAATGACTATCATAAACGGTGAGATATAAAGTTGTCACAATCAAAAAACATAAAGCTCCGGCATGAAAGCCCTTCCGAGAAGTTAAAGCAAAGAAAAAACAAGCTGATCTCAGATTTTATAAGCGGGAAAAAACACAGTATTATGGAGCACCATAGCCGGATTTTAGACGATTATTTTCTGGAAAAATTCAAAAGCCGCATTGTTGATCCTGAAACAGACATCGTCAGGAATCCTTATGCCATAATTGCTTTGGGTGGTTATGGAAGAAAAGAACAGTGCATTCACTCGGATGTGGATCTTCTTTTTCTTTTTGAAAAAAATGTTCCGGATGAAGCAGAGGATCTTGTCCGGGAGATTATTTATCCGCTCTGGGATATAGGTTTGGATGTGGGGCATTCAACCAGATCAATAAAAGAATGTGTAAGCCTTTCAGGAGAAGATCTTGTGATTTTGACTTCAGTTCTGGATGCCCGTTTTATATGCGGTGAGTCTATTTTGTATTTAGAGTTAATGAAACAACTTCGGGAAAAGGTAATAAAAGGCCAATCTGACAAAATCATAAACCAGCTTGTTAAAAGCAATCTTCAACGACATGATCGTTTTGGAGACTCTGCTTATTTATTGAAGCCTAACTTGAAGGAAGGACAGGGAGGATTGAGAGACTACCACACTATGTTGTGGATTGGCCGAATAAAATATAATATCAGGCAAGCCAGAGATTTTGAGTATTATGGCTGTCTTTCTCATGACGAATTCCGGCTTTTAAAAAAGGCGCTTTCGTTTATATGGCACGTAAGGAACCGATTGCATTATATAACCGGAAAAAAATGTGATCAACTGTATTTTGAGTATCAGACAGAACTGGCCGATGCCCTGAATCTCAGAAAACAAAACGGGCTGCAGCCCGTAGAAAAATTTTTAGAAAAATTGCACAGCCGGATGGAATCTGTAAAGCAGCAATACTTGATGTTTATTGGTGAACAAGCGCACAAAAAAAACTCAATACAGTCAAAAAAACTCAATACACAACTCAAAATAAATAATATTTCCGAAATAGATGGTATTGAAGTTAAGAGGGGTACGCTTAATTTTGTTTCTTCCGAGGCCATACCGGATTCTCCGGATTTATTGATAAAAATTTTTGAAGAAAGCGCTCGCTTGCAAGTTCCATTAAGTTCTGAAGCAAAACGGCTGTTAAAAGAATTTGTTTATTTGATTGATGATGATTTCAGAAACTCTTCATTTGCTTTAAAATCTTTTGAAAGAATTTTATTTGCTCCGCCCACAACAATTGATGTTTTGAATGATATGTTAACTACAGGATTTCTATCGCAGTTTATACCTGAATTTAAAAATATTGTTAATCGGATTCAATTTGACGAATACCATTTGTATCCCGTTGCCAGGCATTCATTGCTTACCGTAAAGACAATAAAAAAATTCGGCACACTTGATGAAAATAAAACCGGAGATAAATTTTACGGAAATTTATATAAAGAACTTTCCAATAAAAGATTATTGCTCTGGGCAGCTCTTTTACATGATATCGGCAAAGGAGAGCCGACCGGTGGGCATTCACAAAGAGGAGCAAAAATCGTTAAACATGTACTTGAAAAAAGAGGCTTTAAAACAAGTGATATAGAAACCATAACATTTTTGATAAATGAACATTTATTTCTTATCAAGACTGCATCCAGAAGAGATCTGAATGATGAGGAGACTGCTATCACTTGCGCCAGAAAGATAAAGGATGTAGAACGTTTAATAATGCTTTACCTTCTGACTGTTTCGGATTCAATTTCTACCGGCCCAAAGGCTTGGAATGACTGGACTTCGGCTCTTTTAAGAAATCTTTTTCTTAGCGTGCTGAGCATACTGAAAAAAGGGGAGCTGGCAACAGGAGAAGCTGTTGAGACAGTTAACAAGAAAAAAAAGGAAGTTTTATTATCCGTATCTTCTCTGCCGGTAAAGCAGGAATTAGAACTGTTTTTCAAGGTAATGTCGCCGAGATATCTTCTGTATGCTTCAGCGCACGATATATTGGAACATGTCAGGCTTTACAACAAACTCAGGTATAGCGATTTTGTCTGGAAAGTAACCCGAACTGTAGATTCCAACACAAGGGTTGTAACGATTTGCGCAATAGATCGTCCGGGACTTTTTTCAAAGATAGCAGGAGTATTTACATTAAACAGTATTGATATTCTGGATACTCAGGCATATACATGGCGAAATAATATAGCCCTTGATATTTTTAAAGTTAAACCGCCGCTTGATCAGATTTTTGAAACCGAGCGATGGGATAAAGCAGAAGCAAATCTTAAATCCGTTCTTGCAGGCAAGTTGAATATTACTGAAGCTCTGAAGAAAAAGATGTCGGCTTATCAATCCCTTAGACCACGCGCATCAAAAAGGCCCAACCGGATTGTTGTTGATAATGAAAGCTCCAGTTTTTTTACAATCATTGAAGTTTTTGCGTATGA
>DAOWEW010000106.1 GCA_030638305.1 Desulfobacteraceae bacterium | reverse complement strand
TCCTAAAAAAAATCTACAAAATATAAATATAAATCCATCAAATCAAACGGACGCTCATTGTGGCATTAATCATAATGTAAAACTTGCACAAATCGTTTGACCAAATTATAGTGTTTCGAAACGTTTGGGAAACTTTTATTACAAATTATTTTGAGCAATCCTGCAAAAAAAATTGGTTTCTTATTTGGTGCCGGAATATCCGCCAAAGATAAAAAAGACCAGAATTTAATTGAGACAAGCCAAGAAATGATTGAAACGGTTATTGGAGAATTTGATGGCACGATGAAAAATGCGATAGTGCAGATAAGAAAAGAAATACACAACAATAAAGAGAGATTCAATATTGAAACATTACTTTCAAAAATATCAGAAAAAGAAAAAGCAGTTGGTAATGAAGTGCTATGTGGGTTGAAAAAAGATAAATTAACCGGATTGAGGGAAACTATTGAGAATAAAATTAAAGAAATAGTGTCTGTTCATAGTCAAGCTGGTTTTTCAGATAAAGAATTAAGCCATGATGATTTAGCGAAATGGATCAAAAATGCTGATAGGAAATTTCCGGTAGAAATATTCACAACTAACTATGATTACCTTTTGGAATCAGGATTGGAAAAACAAAAGGTTCCATATTTTGATGGATTTATTGGGAGCCACAAAGCTTTTTTTTATCCGGAATGGATTGAGGATGGCAACCCGGTCAAAGAATGGACAAAACTTTGGAAATTGCATGGTTCACTGGGATGGGCTGTTGAAAATAAAGAAATTATTAGGGTGTCAGACGCTAAAGATAGTGCAATGATTTATCCTTCATTTTTGAAATATGATCACTCAAGGAAACAACCATACTTAAGCTACATGGATAGATTGTCATACTTTTTAAAACAAGAAGATTCAGTGCTTTTTGTGTGTGGTTATTCTTTTGGTGACGATCATATAAATGAGATGATCTTAACTGCACTTACAAATTCAAGATCATCTCATGTTTTTGTTCTAAAGAAGGGTGAAATGGAAGAAAGCGACATCCTATCAAAATATGCAAAAGGAAGTTCAAAAATTTCCGTTTACGCCAAAAGAACCGCTGTAATTGCCAGTAAATTTGGAGAGTGGAAATTAGAAAAAGAACCGGACAGGAATGAATCGTATAATCTCCTTGACCATGGGTTTGATGAAGATGCCGTACTAAAGGATGATCAATGGACTGGTAAGGGGGATTTTTGGTTGGGTGATTTCAAAAAACTATCGGATTTTTTATCCCTTTTTTATTCTAATTCTCGATTTATAACGGGTAGTCATGAATAATAGCGAATCATTTATTGGAAAAGTACGGAGTGTTACAGGTAGTACTATCTCTATTGAATTAGACGAAGATATCGGATCAACACTCCCAATTATTGAGGGCATTCTCTATAGAGTTGGGCAAATTGGTTCATTTATAAAAATCCCTTTTGGTTATGTAGATTTATTTGGAGTGGTCACTCAAGCCGAATCAGATGCAATTCCCGAAAAATTAATAGAGCAAAAAGGAATTGAGTTTGGTTCCCGTTGGATCAAAGCGACTTTAATCGGTGAGAGGATTGGCAGGAAGTTTGAACGAGGTGTGGTTCAATTTCCCATTGCTGATGACGAAGTCCATCTGGTTACTACAAATGATTTGAAATTGATTTATGGTGGATTTGACGAAGAAAAATCAATTATTGTCGGACAAGTAAGTGCATCGGAAGGATTGTCTGCAAGAGTTGACATTGATAAGTTAGTTAATAGGCATTGTGCTATTTTAGGGTCTACTGGAAGCGGTAAATCTAACACTGTTTCAGTAGTTTTAGAGACAATTGCAACAAAAACTGGATTTAATAATTCAAGAATTCTTCTCATTGATCCACATGGTGAATATGGGGGAGTTTTGAAATCTCATAGTCAAATTTTTAAAGTTGGAGCGGACAAATCAAAAGATGAGAAGGAATTATATATTCCGTATTGGGCTTTGACATTTCAAGAATTTATAAAAAGTTTTCCTGGTAAATTAAACGAAAAACAAGAGGAATATATTAGAGAAAAAGTTTTAGAAAAAAAGATAGCATCTTCAAAAAAATTATCACCTGTTTCAAAAGAGGAAGCCATTACAGCAGATAGTCCTATTCCATTTAGCATTAAACAGCTATGGTTTGAATTAGATGATTTTGAACGGCAAACTTTTCAAAAAAGAGGTCAACCAGAAACCAACACTCTTGATAAAACAGATTTAGGAGATGCAGAAAAATTAAAATCAAATAAGTACACTCCTGCAGGCAATGGAGGAGCAAGCCCCTTTATGAACAATTCAGCACAAGGAATTTTGGGGTTCTTAAATTTAATGCGAAACAGGTTGTTGGACCATAGGTATAAATTTCTTTACAAACTCGACAAGTTGACTCCAAATCTGAGAGGAGAGATTGAAAGTGATATAGACCAGCTAATAAAAAATTGGATAGGAACAGAAAAGCCTATAACAATTCTTGATCTATCCAGTATCCCATCTGAAGTTATGAGTTCTACCTCCGGGTCGCTATTATCAATTATCTATGAATTTATTTATTGGGGTCAGAACCTTGATGTGGGAGGTAGGCAAACACCAATTTTATTTGTTTTAGAAGAAGCTCACAGCTATTTAAAATCTGGTGAAAACTCAATATCTTCTCGTATTGTACAGAAAATAGCAAAAGAAGGCAGAAAATATGGAGCCGGGCTTTTGCTTGTGACCCAAAGACCTTCGGAGTTGGATGAAACAGTCTTGAGCCAGTGTGGTTCTGTAATAGCCTTGAGAATGACTAACTCAAATGATCGAGGTCATATTAAAAGTGCTGTAGAAGATTCCCTTAGCGATTTGGTAGAACTATTGCCAAGTTTGCGCACTGGAGAAGGATTGATTATGGGTGAATGTGTCAAATTACCCATGCGGACAAAATTTAGTAAGGCTAAAGCATCAAAAAGTACCGACCCACTTGCTTCAGAGCAATGGAAAAATGGTCCTCTTACGGAGGGGAATTATCAGAAAGTCATTATAGGATGGCGAAATAATGAATTTTCTTAATTATCAAGGAGCATGAACATGGATAGGCAACCGGTATCATCTTCAAATATTGCATATATTGGTTATGACAATGATACAGAAATATTGAAAGTGGAGTTTTTAAATGGTTCTGTGTATGAATATAAAAATGTTCCATCTGTAGTATATGAGGAACTTATGAATGCAGCATCACACGGATCATATTTTAACAGAGAGATACGCATGACATACCCTTATGAAAAAATTGGATAGTTGAGTCTCTTGCAGAAACAACGTAAATTGACAGAGTTGTACTACATGATGTGCTACTTCCAATGCCTCTATACAATATATGATGTCTGGAATGTTGTTTCATGTGTTTCTGCAAGAAGCTCAGTTGTATAATAATTATTTCTTGGGAAGATAGATGTAGAGAGTTAAGCTTATATCTCCAAAATCCCGTCTAAAATAGCACGCATTTTGGACTAAACGAGGTTATCCAAGTATCTGATTGTAAGAATAAGACTTACCCATGGTTTTCTCCAAGAAATGCACCGGATGAAACCGGTGTTTTTCATGATGTATGTAAACTGAAATTTAAATATGAGCCCCAAACTTCTATATTTGCTGTTGTTCCCGTAGCAGAAAACAAAAATGTTACTCTTTATGCGTCTCCGGCTTCCCTGTGTTTTTCACTTGTTGTTACCAGTGACTATCCTTGTAAAACCAGGTACAAAGGGCGGGGCTCATTTCCTCTATGACGGCATGGGGGAACTAAATATTAACTATTAGCTATCGAACTATCTTTTTGGAAGGACGGAGAGGACGTTGTTACCTTCTGACTTTATTGGTCGCTCCCCATGTTGGGGCATGGATTAAAAATTAATGCAGACCGGTTTTTAAACTCATTGTTTAATGGTATCGGTTCTACCAAAGCATTCGGCTGTGGTATGATGATGACAAAATGGAGCTTTGACTATATTCAATTTTCTGCAAAATCTGGATAATGATATCCGTGATGCTCTGTTGGCCCAATTGCGCAATTTATGGACACACACATCTACCGCAATTGAAGGCAACACTCTGACACTTGGTGAAACGGCATTTGTTCTTGAGGAAGGGCTTACGATTTCAGGCAAGCCTCTGAAGGATCATGAGGAGGTCGTTGGCCATGCCAGGGCTATTGATCTTGTTTATGATCTTATTAGAAGAAAATCCGATCTAACTGAAAAAGACCTGTTTGATCTGCACAAGGCTATTCAGACCGAACGGATTTTTGATGTTTATAAGCCTGTTGGCGCATGGAAGGTGGAACCGAATTCTACTGTTATTATTTCCGGAGATACCCAGACCATTTTTGAATATGCTCTCCCAAAAGATGTACCGAAACTCATGCAAGGATGGCTTGCCCTGTTTCAAAAAACCTGCAAAGAAAATACGGCAAACAAAGAGGCGGCATTGACAGCCTATGTGTATCTTCATGTCTCCTTTGTCAGAATTCACCCCTTCTGGGACGGCAATGGCAGGATGGCCCGTCTCATTGCCAATGTTCCTGTAATCATGGCCGGTTATCCCCCTGTCATTATTCCAAGAGAACGTCGTCAGGAATACATTGAAGCTCTGTCGGAATATCATCTATCGGTTGGCACTATTACCGCACAGAGTGAATTGCTGCCTGATGTTGACAAACTGGACAGGTTTAAATGTTTCTGCGCTGAATCCTGGTCAGGGTCGATTAAGTTAGTGGATAATGCCCACAGAAAGCAACAAGAACGAAACCAACATAAAAACATAAGAACGATCATTGATCTTCAGGGATGAATATGAACAGAATTGAAAAAAGTTAAAAAGATTCAGAAATAGAAAAATGGAACGAAGAGTGATGAAGAAAAGGGAATTAAAGGAACTCATTGAACAAGGTGAGGGTTATTTTGTTGAGTTCAAAAAGCAGGTAGGGGAAAGTCTCAACAGGGAAATGGTTGCTTTTGCCAATGCATCCGGGGGTAAAATTATCATAGGAGTTGCGGATGATGGCCGAATTACAGGCTGCTCCACTGACAACACGACACGTTCAAAAATTCAGGATATTGCTAATAACTGCGACCCCAGAATTCCGATACATATAAAAACAGTACGGTATGAGGGTGCAAAGCTGTTTGTTATTTCAATAGATGAAAGTTACGATAAACCGGTACGTTGTTCAAGAGGTTTCTTTCTGAGGGAGGGACCCAATTCTCAAAAATTAACGAGAAATGAAATATTAACCCTTGCCGCAGGTGTGGGGAAGTTTAAATTCGACATGCAAACCTGTAGAGGTTTTGATTATTCTGGTGAGTTTGATGATACCAAATGGCAACATTTCCTGAACAGGGCAGCAATTACGCCTCCTGAGAACCGGAAAGACTTATTGATAAATTTAGGCTTCGCGGAAGAAATGGCAGGTTTTCAGATTACAAATGCCGGAGTGCTGTTTTTCGGCAAGAATATTGAAACCTGTATTCGTCACAGTTTCATTACCTGTGTTCTTTTTAAGGGTACTACAAAAGCCAGAATACTTGACCGGAAGGATTTTAAGATTGATCTGATTTCTAACTATGAGAATGCATTTCGTTTTTTGCAGCAGCACCTGAAAATTGAATACCTGATTGAAGATGGCGGCCCTCGAAAAGAAATTCCGGAAATTCCACTTGAAGCTTTGCGGGAAGCACTTGTAAATGCGATTGTTCACAGAGATTATTTTGAAGAAGGGGCAGGTATCCTTGTTGAAGTCTATGATGACCGTGTTGAAATAACAAACCCTGGCCGACTTCTTTTTGACAGCAGTAAATTCGGGAAGCTCAGTGTGGCGCGAAATCCCATATTATTCGATGTCTTTCACAGACTTGGAATAACGGAAAAAATTGGTTCCGGTATCAGCAGGATGCGGCAGACTATGGCTACAAGAAATATTGAGATTGAATTTGATACAGAGGATTTTTTTATTGTTACTCTGGCAAGGCCGAAAACCACACGAAAAGAATCTACCCCCCAAGCTACCCCCCAAGCTACCCCCCAAGCTATCCCCCAAGCTACCCCCCAAGCTTTGAGCGATGTTGAATTAAGGATATTACGATTTTGCCATGAAGAAAAATCAGCTTTAGAGATCATAAATTTCATAGGAATGAATCCGGATTATATCAGGAAAGATATTATTCCAAAATTGATTGAAAAGGACTTTTTAGCTTTAACAATACCGGATAAACCAAGAAGTCCTTATCAAAAGTATATTCTCACAGAAACAGGAAAAAAATCATAAAGTTACTTTCATGAAAATCCTTCACACATCAGACTGGCACATTGGCCGCTCGCTCTATGGCCGAAAACGATACGATGAGTTTTCGGCATTTCTCGACTGGCTGGCAGAATTCATACAAGCCGAAAGTGTCGATGCGCTACTGGTTGCCGGAGATATTTTTGATACGAGCACACCGAGTAACCGTGCGCAGGAACTTTATTACCGGTTTCTCTGCAAAGTGTCTGCGTCCTGTTGCCGCCATATAGTGGTAATTGCGGGCAACCATGATTCGCCTTCTTTTTTGAACGCGCCCAAAGAACTCCTGAAGGCTCTGAATGTCCATGTAATCGGCTCAATCCCAGAGAACCCGGAGGATGAGGTCATTGCTCTTGCCGGCTCTTCAGGCATCCCCGAGGCTATTGTGTGTGCTGTTCCTTACTTGCGGGATCGGGATATCCGCATTGTTGAAGCCGGTGAAAGCATTGAGGACAAGAATACCAAGCTCATTGATGGTCTGCAAAGGCATTATGCTGAAGTTTGCAAGGTTGCAGAAGAAAAACAGAGGGAATACGGCAATATCCCTGTCATTGGAATGGGGCATCTTTTTACAGCCGGCGGCAAAACAGTAGATGGAGATGGGGTTAGAGAGCTTTATGTCGGTTCACTGGCACATGTTGATAAAGATGTTTTTCCGGCTTGTATAGACTATCTCGCGTTGGGACACCTGCACGTTCCGCAAAAAATTGGGGCATCAGAATATATGCGTTACTCCGGATCACCTATTCCCATGGGTTATGGAGAAGCCTATCATGAAAAAAGCGTTGTGATTGTAGAATTTTCAAATAATCCGCAATCAAAAATCACCCTTCACCAGGTTCCCTGCTTTCAGGCCATGGAAAGAATATCCGGCGAAATTGATGAGATTACGAAAAAAATTCATGAGTTGAAATCCAAAGGCAGTGATGCATGGCTGGAAATTGAATACACCGGGACGGAGATTGCCGGTAATCTGCGGGAGCTTATTGACGAAGCTGTTGCTGATACCACAATGGAGATTCTACGGATAAAAAACAAGCGTGTCGTTGAACGGGTAATAAGTCGAACCTGCGAGGATGAGACGCTTGATGACCTGAATGTAAACGATGTTTTTATCCGTTGTCTAAATACCTGTGAGGTGCCTGAGGACGACCGTCCGGCGCTGATTCAGTCGTACAAAGAAATAATTCAGAGGATGCAGGAGGAAGATCTAAATGAAGAGTGATCCGCAGATTACACAAATGGATTCAGATAAAGATAAACTTGTACCATTTTTGGAAGGGCAATAGTTTTCTGAAAGTTGTTTATCAAGAGGCATTGGAGCTGGAATTTGTTTATAATCTGCGTGAATCTGTGAAATCTGCGGATAACATGAAAAGAGTGAATCTATGAAAATACTGAATTTGCGATTTAAAAACCTCAATTCACTTAGCGGTGAGTGGTCTATAAACTTCATGACTCCGGAATATGTTTCTGATGGAATTTTTGCGATTACAGGTTCTACCGGCGCGGGCAAGTCCACGATTCTTGATGCCATCTGTCTTGCCCTTTACGGCAGAACACCGCGATTAAAATCAATTAACAAAAGCGGCAATGAGATTATGTCACGGCAGACCGGTGAGTGTTTTGCTGAAGTTACCTTTGAAACGCAGGCCGGTCAATTTCGATGCCATTGGAGCCAGCACAAAGCCCGTAAAAAGGCTAATGGCAACCTTGTCGACTCGAAACATGAAATTTCGGATGCTGTCAGTGGTCAGATATTGGAGTCAAAAAAACGGGATGTAGCAAATGCCATTGAAGCTCGAACCGGAATGGATTTTGATCGTTTTACTCGTTCCATGCTGCTTGCTCAGGGAGGGTTTGCGGCATTTCTTCAGGCAGCGCCGGATGACAGATCTCCGATTCTTGAACAGATCACCGGCACAGAGATTTACAGTGAAATTTCAAAACGTGTTCACAAACGTCAGCGTGACGAACATGGGAAACTTGAACTACTGCGGGCGGAAATCACCGGGATAGTCATTCTGAGCGATGAAGACGAGGCTGCATTAAATCAGGAGCTTTTATGTAAAAAGAAGATTGAAAAAGAACTTGGCTTTAAAAATGATGCGCTGGGGAAATCCATTCTATGGCTTACCGGGATTGATGCGATAAAAAGCGAACTTTCTGCAATAGATAAAGAATCAGAGGCTCTGTCGAATAATTTGAAGGTATTTGAAATTGACGGGGCAAGATTGCAGAAGGCTCTTAAAGCCGCAGAATTAGACAGTGAATTTGTCGCTTTGTCATCGAAAAGACAGGAGCAGAAGCTTGATCTTGAGACTTTGGCAAATTTAAAGACTCAGCTTCCTGACCATGAAAAAATGCTGGGATTAAAAGAAACAGACCTTGAGAAGGCTGAAGAAGCTGTAACTAGAGTCAAAAGCAAACAAAAAAACGAACTTGAATTGATTAAAAAAGTTCGTGTGCTTGATTTTCGTATTTTAGAGAAACAGTCTGCTTTAAAAACTGCTGAGTCAGATTGCAGGAAGATTGGAACACAGCTTTCGAGAAATAAAGAACGCCGACAAAAGGTTGAATCCAATCAAAAGACTGCCGGCAAAGAATTTTCCATAGTTAACGATTATCTGTTTGCAAATGCTCATGATGCAGCGCTGATTACTGAACTGACAGGAATAAATGAGCGGATCAAAAACCTGGAGGAAGCAGCAACAAATGTTTCAGCAATAAATCTCCGGATTTCTGAATTGAAAAAGCAGGCTAAAGCAGATGCCGACAAACATACAAGACAACAGGCATTATGCAGTACCCTCAAAAAAAAGCATGATATCGCAAAAAAGCAGGTGTCACAAATAAAGTGCTCCATTTCAAAAGTTTTGGGTGATCGCCTGCTTCGGGAGTACATGGCCGAACATAACAGTCTTTTGCGTGAAATGGCCTGCCTGAAAAAGATCGCAAATCTTGAAGATGAACGGGCAAAACTGGAGGATGACAAGCCATGTCCCTTATGCGGATCTCTGCACCACCCTTTTGCTGAAGGTAATGTTCCTGAAATTGATGAGACCGAGAAAAAAATCAACGAACTGTCCAGCCTGATTCAGAAAACGGAACATCTAAAAAGAGGGCTGAAGAAACATGAATCCAAAGAAAATCAAGCGGCTTCGACGTTAATTGAAGCAGAAAAACAGCTTGTTCAGACCTTGCACAAGAAAGATGAATCTCAGGCAAATGCCTTGCGTTTTGAAAAAAAATTACAGTTGGCAGCGGGTAAGTACTCTGAATTGAAAAGTAAAGTTATCTCAAAGCTGGAACCATTTGGTGTGAAAGAGATCCCGAATGAGAATTTGGATTCTATTTCAAAAGCTCTCGCTGTCAGGCAGAAAAACTGGCAGGAGCATCAAAAACAAAAAGCTGAAATCGAAAAACAAACTAATGATTTGGCATCTGAGATAAAAAGTCTTGATGCCATAATGCAAAACCTGAATGAATCGCTGAAGGAAAAACAAGGTGTGCTTTATGTACACAAAAAGGATCTTGATAAGCTGACTGCTAAACGTAACCAGCTATATGGTCAGAAAAATCCGGATACAGAAGAAGCCCGGTTTGAAGGTTTGATCACTGAAGCTGAGAAATCTGAAAAAACAGCAAGAGATAGCCTGAATCAGATCAAACAGCGGTTGAATAATTTAAAGACCCGCATTACAGCATTAAAAGAAAATACGGCCAAAAGAAAACCGGAGCTGGACAGCTTTGAAGTCTCTTTTAAGACTATCTGCAACAAAGCCGGTTTTGAGAATGAGCAAACATTCATTTCCTGCCGACTTTTTGCTGATGAAAGAAATAAATTGAGTCAGCGAGCAAAAGAGCTCGACGACAAACAGGCTGACATTGCAGCACGAAAAAAAGACAGAGAAATCCGTTTATTTCAGGAAACAGACAAAAAGATTACTGAAGCTCCGCTGGATGATCTGAAAAATGAACAATCTGCAATCCGGGAATCCATAAAAAAACTTGGGGAGGAAATTGGAGCTATAAAGCAAAAGCTCACAGACAACACGGATGCAAAGGCCAAACATCAACAGAAAATAGTGTTGATCAAAGCACAGAAAACAGAATGCACAAAATGGGATGCGCTGCATTCATTAATCGGCTCTGCTGATGGGAAAAAATACAGAAACTTTGCCCAGGGACTCACTTTTGAATTGATGGTATCTCATGCCAACAGACAACTTGAAAAAATGACCGACCGTTACCTGCTGGTTCGGGACGATGAACAACCATTAGAGCTGAATGTTGTTGATAATTATCAGGCTGGTGAAATCAGATCGACCAAAAATCTTTCCGGTGGAGAGAGCTTTATAGTGAGCCTCTCATTGGCTCTTGGGTTGTCAAAAATGGCCAGTCGCAAAGTTCGTGTAGATTCCCTGTTTCTTGATGAGGGCTTTGGCAGCTTAGATGAAGATGCATTGGAAACCGCCCTGGAAACCCTTTCCGGGCTGCAGCAGGATGGTAAACTGATCGGCATCATTTCTCATGTGCCGGCCTTAAAGGAACGAATCAGCACACAAATAACTGTCCAGCCGGTGTCAGGTGGAAAAAGCGTCATAAGTGGCCCGGGATGTGAGAGGAACAACTATTAGTGCGCCCCAAAAGTTCTGACAGTATTATTGGCAATTTAATTTCCTAAGCCGTTTAAATATCGCCAAAAAGGTGTCAGTTTTATGATCGGCTTGGATTCAGCATGCACTTTTCCGTTAGCGTAATCAAAAAAGGCAAGAACATTATCTGGAGTCCACAATTGAGGCATGGCAGGTAGGCCGAGCGGAACTGAAAAAACAGTCAAAGAAATTGTTTTCTACCCTCGATGAACTGGGTTTTAAAATATAAGGATACGGCAGAAGGACGAAGAATAAATGAATCACAAAGATAACGAGCGAAAGCAAAGAAATCCAAATTCACGTAAAGATGTCATTATGCCTGTTTCTGTTTCAGAGAATCAAATGCCGGATAGCTATTCTCTGTTTTTGGGGAGTCTCAAAAAACGTATTCAACAGGAACGTCTCAAGGTTGTATTATCTGCAAATGCAGCCTTAGTGATGATGTATTGGGATATTGGCAACTCTATTCTTCAAAAACAGCATAATGAAGGTTGGGGAGCTAAAGTCATAGACCGGCTATCCCACGATTTAAAAGATGCTTTTCCTGAAAT
>DAOWEW010000057.1 GCA_030638305.1 Desulfobacteraceae bacterium | reverse complement strand
ATGATATAAAGGCCAAAATAGCTTTATTTTGTAATGTTAGTGTGGATGCAGTAATAACCGCCAAAGATGTGAATTGTATTTACGAGGTTCCGCTTATATTTCACAACCAGGGCCTTGACGACAAGATTGTTGAGCTTCTTAACATTTGGACAAGGGCGCCCCGTCTTGATGCATGGAAGCAGATTGTCAACAGGCTGAATAACCCTGAATTTTCCGTTACAATAGCTATAGTTGGAAAATACACAGATTTGACTGAATCATACAAAAGTTTAAATGAAGCGCTTTGTCATGGCGGTATTCCAAACAATTGTCGCGTTAATCTTAAATATATAGATTCTGAAACAATCAATGAAAATAATGCCAAAGAAATTCTTGTCGGCGTTGATGGCATACTTGTGCCGGGCGGATTTGGTTCCCGCGGTATTGAAGGGAAGATTTCCGCAACAAAGTATGCAAGGGAAAATAAAATTCCTTTTTTGGGCATATGTCTTGGAATGCAGATTGCTGTAGTTGAATTTGCCCGCAACGTAGCAGGCATGGATGGGGCTCATAGTTCAGAGTTTGATGATAAAACTCCATACCCGGTTATTTATCTGATGTTACAATGGTATGATGAAAAGACTAAAACAATTCAAAAACGTGATATAAACTCTGACAAGGGTGGGTCAATGCGACTGGGAGCTTATTCCTGTAATATTAAAAAAGATACTTTTTCTTTTAAAGCATACGGAACCTCTGATATTTCTGAAAGACATCGACACAGGTATGAATTCAACAACCGGTTTAAAGAAAAACTGGAAGAGAATGGTCTGATAATAAGCGGCACTTCGCCAAATGGTGAACTAATTGAAATTGTCGAAACCAATGATCATCCATGGTTTGTTGGATGCCAGTTCCATCCTGAATTCAAATCCGGACCCATGAATCCGCACCCACTTTTTAAGGATTTTGTAAAAGCTTCTCTAAAAAACTCGAAAACATCAGGGGGTTAGGAACGTGAACGAATTAACTTCTCCAAGTAGGCGCACAGATTTGGGTCGAATTTGTTTGATCTCAGATCACAAAAGTTGAAGGAATAGCGAGCTATTTCAATATTTTTGGGATTTGAGATCAAACAAATGCGGCCTGAAGCTGTGATGCATAGTTGGGGAAGTTAATTCGTCCACGTTCCTTAATATTGCGCGCTCCAGCTTCAGCCTTGGATCGGAAATTCAAAAGCAGGCACAAAAATTGCCGTCTGATATTAAAAAAATTCTTATCCGACTTTCGATAGAAATAGAAAATTACCGGCCATTTTAGAAGTAATTGGCAAAACTACGCGCCGTTAGGCAAAAACAGATATCATTTCTTTTATTTCGATACCATTCTGATCCACTCGTGTAAAAAATTATCTGCCACATAATATTCTCTGCCTTTGCCTTTCCGGATCAAATCTTTTTTTATCAGGCTGGAAAGGGCTTTATGCAATGACGGCGTTCCCATATCATATGGTTGAAGCATTTTATTTGAAAAGGTTCTCAGGGGTCCATGTTCAGCCAGGATAGTCATAACCTGGCTTTCTCGTAATGGCAATTCCTCAAAAATCCCGGCAAAGGAGGGCGTCAAAGACGAAAGCATACGCAATACGCCTTGTTCAATAAATCCCTCAGACACGGTTTTGGCCTCAAGGCCATCTAATATGTGGCTGCATAGCCGTTGAGCATAGTCCGGATGGCCATTAACTCTTGTTGCAATTTTTAGCGCCAGCTCATCGGAAATAGAAACAGCAATTTTTTTAAAGCGACTTTTGATAAATTCAGATAGAGCCTCCGTCTCAATGGGTCCCAACTCCATAATCTTGGCTGCATGGTAAAACGGCCTCTTTTCGTTGCTGAACATATCTTTGAGCAGTTGTGTTCGGCTTCCGAGAAAAGCGAATGCAACCCGATCTTGCTGCTGGATAATGGTACGAAATTCCGCTTCGAGATTACTATTAACCCTGATGATCTGTTGAAACTCGTCAAGAACAATCACGGCTCGTTTCTTGCTTTTCTTGAGATATGAATTCAGGCCTGAAAACACATCGGACAGGCTGTCAATAGAAGTTGCCTGAGACGAGAATTCCGGCGATATACCAAATGATCCCGTTCCATTGGGTTCATATCGTATGGAAAACCTTGCCCGTGTAAAAATTTGTGCAGCCTTTTTTACAAATTTTTCTATACTCTTAAGATCATCAATAATGGCCTTTGCCGTAGCACGGGACACTGCATTAACCACCTTTTCTGAAGAATTGCAGGCAAAAAAATCAACATTCCCATGGAGAATTTTCTTGGTTTTGAGTTCTTTTGATACGGCCCGCAAAAGAGAGGTTTTTCCATACCGCCGCGGGCTGTATAAAACGACACTCTGTCCACCTGTTAAATCCCGGGTTATCTGCTTAATTTCGGATTTCCGATTACAAAACAGATCACCGCTGACTACCTGGCCAAAACGGAACGGGTTTGCCATGAAGACCTCCAATAGGTTTACTCATGGTGTAATATCATGAGTAAACCTTTATATATGCTATTGGCATAATAGTGTCAATAGATATCTATATATGCCATTAGTATATTTCAGTCCCAACACCTTTTTTGACAAATTCCGTAACCGTTCACGGTTTCAGGGCTCAGAGATTGGGGATTCACTTTGCACCGGCAACAGAATAATACATAAAAAAAAGCCGCCCCGGAAATTTTTATCCCTGAGCGGCTTTTTGTTTCAAAAGGTCTTAGAACCGGTTAATAACTGCCCTGGCCGACGTGCCCCTGACAGTTCGTATAAATGACGTAGTCACGCTTTATAAAATCGTAGAACAATTTATTTGAAGAACTTCTTCCTTCCCAATCCGACGAGACCGAGAAGACCGGTACCGAGTAGGAGCATGGTGCCGGGTTCGGGGACGGGTTTCATATTCATAGTGCCTTGGAAGTACAGATTCTTTGGAAAATAATTGGTGTTCATTATTTGATTAGTAGTTCCCAAATAAGTATTGTTATTATCCAGAGCAAATCCTCCGAACCAAAACGTAAAGCTTCCATCAGGATTCATTGCTGCACCAGGATTTGTAATGTCTACTGTAAAGGAAAAAATACCTGGAGAAGTTCCGCCATAGACGAGCCCATTATCGGCAGTATCAAAATCACTATCGCCATCAGAATTGATTGTCCACTGAATACCTGCTGTTGACCACTGGGAATCGTACCATCCGTCAGAGGCTTGTTGCGCCACCCATCCACCAGCGGCAGTACCTGTTGCTAGGCTACCAGCCAAGGCATGTTCATCCCAACCGAGACAAGCGCTACCATCCGCCAGCCAAGTATTGAACTGGACAAGCTCCCCTCCGTTATTCAGCCATGCATTGTAATCATTTCCAACAGCGTTGTCTATTGTACTCCCTGGACCCGCTGCATTCCAAGCGCCTACACCTGGGTAAGCAGAATAGGACTGAGCACTGAAGTCTGTAATAGATCTTGGATCTGATGGTGCAGTATCCGGTCCATTTACTACCTCACCCGGAGTGTTTCCCGTAGTGTCTGCGGGTGGACCAGGCGTGTAATTATCAAGAAGGTCCTGAGGATCAAACTGGAATGTGTACGATGTGGCTGACGCATAACCAGCTACTGTCATAATCATTGCTATTACTAAAAAAATCACGAAAAACTTTTTCATTTCATTCTTCTCCTTCTCTTAACTCTAAATTTTTTCATTTCTCAAACTGAACACTCATAAAAAAATATGATAAAATACTCTTTATTCCTTTAGGGCTCGCAAAAAAATAACTTGGTGCTTTTAGGAAATTTTCTGCAATAGATTTTCCTGTGGATAAATCGTATAATTCCAGGAACCATTGACTTCATGATTTTTCAAATTAAGACTCGTTATGTCTTTTCTGTTGGCTT
>DAOWEW010000075.1 GCA_030638305.1 Desulfobacteraceae bacterium | reverse complement strand
TATGCCAAACAGATGGAAGATCAAGTTGAGCTGTCCATGGAAGAAATTTGTCATCGCCAAAAAGAGATATTAGCCAGTCAAACAACTCACCGACCAACCAGCCAACCAATGCACCTACAATTGCACCTAATAAGATACAAATAGTGTAACGCTATTATTACCCCACATCATCATGGAAAGCGCATAAATATCCTTAAAAAACAGAGATGTGTGTACGTAAAACATTTTTCATTACTGACAAAATACTGTAACGATTGTGCCTTGTTTCATGCATTTGCTGGTTTTGAACCTTTTTTAGCTGGTTGTTTTCTGCTGAAGGGCGTAAAAAATCAGAGGGTGGATTATTCTCTGTCGTTGCATCTATTCTGGATGTTGTTAATATGGCGTAGTGATTTTTTATGAGGATGAAACGGCTGTGGAGACTTAATGGGGAGGCAGGTCAGAAAGAAATTCCAATGCGAGGTTAATATCAACAAAGCTGCAATTTAACTCATTTGCTCTGTCGAGACAATCTGTGCAGATCTCTTTGAACTTTCGCATATCGCCTTTTGTAGATATGTAGATCTGTTCTATTGCATCAGACTCAAAGTCTTTGTATTCAATAATGAAGTCTTCCACTACGATTGGGTACAAAATAAGCGTTTTGAGATGGCTCAGTATGTCGGGATATTCACTTGTAAGAAAGGTTCTGACCTTGGGCAGTCCAGCAAGGACTATGGGAACGCCTGCATCAATGAGTGGATCTACGTGATGTGGTCGGCAAAGTCCGGCTGGTTTATTTTTCAATCGGGGCGGATTCCATACGATGGAACCGGATTGGCCGGACCTTTTGATTTGTTTGGAATCAGCTTTTTACGGGGTTTACGGCTCTTCAACATTTAGTGAAAAGGGGTTGTTTGCCCGTCCCCCCGAAAAGTGCAACAAGCTAATTCATATCCCCGATCAAGATGATAAACACGGTTTATCTCTGTTTTGCCATGAGCAACAAGACCGGCCAGTATCAATGAAGCACTGGCTCTAAGATTACTTGCCATAACTGGCGCACCTGAAAGCATTTTTACTCCTTCTCCGGATCCAACTGAGTCCAATCAAGGCCCTGCATTGCTCCGATTGTTTCTACAGAAATTTGAAAACTCATAAAATATAAAAAAACGTCTTCTATCCATCGGGCCTATATTTTGGAATTTACTCCAAACATGGCCGAAAAATATTTGCAGATATGAATAACACCTGCGTTCTTTCTGCAATACGTAAGTCTTGTTTTTTTTAGGTTGTAATTTTGGTTGCATATTTTACACCTCCTTTTGTTGCAAAAAACTACATCATTTGTCGTTTTTGCCTGGTCTTGTTTGCGGAGAGGAAAAGATGGGGATCATACAGCACATAAAGGCAAAGCATGGGAACAAGAAAACCTGGTTCAGCGAATATTTAAACAAATTTTTAACACTATGCTTATAAAAATATAACATAGGAATGTTTTAAGCTAAATTAAGGACTCGCCCAAAAATAACTTCAGTCAGAAGGTATTACAAAGATTAAAAAATTTGAAGAGATTTCAGGAATAGGTTGTTTTACCGAGCCCTAAAGTAAAATTCAGGGTACTTTGCTGGCTCATCTCCCACCGGCACCAGGAAGCCCGGATGCAGAGTACGTTGCGCTTTATATCCGGGTTTTTTTGGTTTAAGGAAAAATAAACCGGAGATCAAAAAAGTAAACCTGTGCACAGGTAAATACAAACAAAAAGGGGGGGTGATAAGCGAAAAGACAGAAGATAGAAGTGAAAGTAAAGGTAAAAAGATATTTTAGCGTTAATCTTGTAATTTTTTAGGAGGAAGTTATGAAAAAATGTATTAAGTTATGTATTGTTGCCTTGATGCTTGTTGCTGCTTGTTTCGCTTTTGCAGAAGCTCGTGGGCCCAAGTATGTTTTCTTTTTCATTGGCGATGGCATGGCGCTTCCGCAGATTCATGCAACCGAAGCGTATCTGGCCCAGTCTTTCCAGCCGGACAATCCAACCGGTAATTACAATGATCCTGAAAGCCACGGCACAGCAGGTGCAACCAGGCTGACTATAAGTCAGTTTCCTGCGACAGGTTTGCAAACAACCTATGCGGATAACAGGTTCATAACCGGTTCTGCCGCTGCCGGCACCGCTTTAGCCTGTGGCATGAAAACTACCATTAATACCATTGCTATGGATCCGATCAAGAGCAATCCTTATACTACCATTGCCGAACTGGCCAGGGAAAAAGGCATGAAGGTGGGCATTGTTTCCAGTGTTTCCATTGACCATGCCACACCAGCATGTTTCTATGCTCATGAACCTGAACGCGGTCACTACTGGCATATAGCTGATCAGCTCTCCATGAGCGATTTCGATTATTTCGGCGGCGGCGGAATGAAAGGCCAGAGAAACAAATACTGGCCTGAAGAAGGCGCAACAGACCCTGTTCAGCTTGCTATTGACAGAGGTTATACTGTTGTCAGGACAAAAGCGGATTTGCAGGCAGTGGCCCCGGGCGTCAAGACCTTTGCCTACGGCAATGATGTTTATACTCAAGATGCTGATCCAACAGACAAAAGTTACTCAATGCCATACGAGATAGACAGAGTTGCCGACAATCTGTCACTCGCAGACTACACCGCCGAAGGTATTCGATTGATGGATAATCCCGGAGGTTTTTTTATGATGATAGAAGGCGGAAAAATCGACTGGGCATGTCATGCCAACGACGCTATGGCCGCTATCCAGGATACAATCGCTTTTGATGATGCTGTAGCTGTAGCGGTTGATTTCATGAATGAGCATCCGAACCGGACCCTTATCGTTGTTACCGGCGACCACGAATGTGGTGGTATGACACTTGGTTTTGCAGGAACCAATTATGACACCTACTTCGAGATTCTGAATGGCCAGACAATGTCCTATGAAAAGTTCAACTGGACTGAATTGGCAGCACATAAAGCTGAGTACCAAGGCGATTTATGGGACGATGCTACCGACATGAATGATGACATCAAGACCAGAATTACAAATGCTTTTGGTCTGGTTTATAATGACTTGAATGATTATGAAGTAGAACTGATTGAGGCTGCCTATGATAAAACCATGAGCGGAGATACGGATACCGACACAGGTATCAATGAAGAGTTTCTTCTTTATGGTTACGATCATTACGAACCTTTTACTATAACCCTGACGCATATTCTAAACCGCAAGGCCGGTATCCGTTTCACCTCTTACGCTCATACCGCTGTTCCTGTTCCTGTTTATGCCAGGGGCCGTGGAGCCAGAAGGTTTAATGGCAACTATGATAACACTGACATCGCCAAGAAGTTTGCCAGAGTTATGAGAGTAAATCTGAACAACTAAAACCCTGTAAATACATTTGAATTTAAAGGGGTAAATGCCTGAAAAAGTCATTGCCCCTTTTTTTAACCTTGGTTTAACCCTATTGGTTTTGAGAAATGAATTTATTGAGCAAAGACCTGGCGATAACATTATTTTTTGTAATAATTTGCCTGATCCTCTGGTTTGTTCCCACTGGTTTTGAAGGCGCTGCTTCTCAGGAGGCTATACACGCGAAGGCCATTGTTGTTTCAATTGAGAATTCTGATTTACAACGATTCGGTATTATTCAGGTAGGAACACAATTCCTGAAGGTAAAGCTGCTGAACGGTCCCCATAACGGTCAAACAATAAAAGCTGTTAATCAGCTTATGGGGAAAATGGAACTTGATGAAATATATTGGGAAAATGAAAAAGTACTAATCGAATACAGGTATAATAAAGCTGATACTACCGGTTATACAAGAGGACATTATCGGCTGGGTCTGGAATTAATATTGATAATTCTCTTTGCATCTTTTCTTGTTCTTATCGCCGGCTGGACAGGCATTAAAGCTTTGCTTTCCTTTATTTTTGCAGGCCTGATGATATGGAAGGTAATGATACCGATGTTCCTCAAAGGAACAAATCCATTGCCTGCAGCGATTTTAACAGTTGCAGCATTAACGGCATCAGTCAGCTTCCTGGTGGGAGGGCTGACCCGCAAAGGAATAGTAACCTTTATCGGTTCTTTTTCCGGACTGTTATTAGCATGCATCCTGGCAAATATCTTTTCTTCGGGTTTTAAAATTCATGGCGCGGTCAAACCTTATAGCGAAACCCTGCTATATTCAGGATTTCCCAACCTTAATCTGACGAAAATATTTATTTGTGGTGTATTCATTGCATGTTCAGGGGCTGTTATGGACCTTGCCATGGACATTGCCGCCTCAATGCAGGAGATCATTGAGAAAAAACCCGATATTAATGTCAGGGAGCATATTTTATCCGGCCTGCGTATTGGCCGGGCAGTAGTCGGAACAATGACAACAACATTATTGCTGGCGTACTCAGGAGGATATACTACTATGTTGATGTATTATATGGCCCAGGGCATACCTCTATGCCAGTTTTTCAATCTCAATACAGTTGCCGCTGAAGTACTGAATATACTGGTTGGAAGCTTTGGGCTTATAATGGTCGCTCCATTTAGCGCATTTGCCGGCGGCATTATATTTAATTTCCGCAAAAAAGCAGGGAATACGGTATTATTCAGCACAGACCGTAAAGAATAAATCATGATTAACGAACTTTTAACATTTACTTAACAATAATTGAATGTGGGCATGTTTTTTCAGGTCTTGAAACCTTTTATGAAGGGAGAAAACACATGAAAAAGGGTTTAAAAAAGTTGTGTCTTACCGCAATAATGGTTGGGTGTACAGCAACAATTATTATAGCTGCTGCGGTATTCAGTGGTATGTGTGACACCTCTGTCCGGATGTACGCTTCCGAATCAATTGATCTCACCCTTTTGGGCCGATACGAGAGCGGGGTTTTTGATAAGAGTGCGGCTGAGATTGTGGCCCATGATCCTGGGACCCAGCGGCTTTTTGTGGTCAATGGTGATTCTAATGCCATTGATGTTTTGAGCGTGAGTGATCCTGAACATCCAGATAAGGTTTTTGATATTCCTCTGGCATCTTATGGGGTCAGCCCTACAAGCGTAGCTGTGAAAGACGGCCTTATTGCTGTGTCTGTTGAGAGTGATCCTGCCCAGGATCCGGGCAAGGTAGTCTTTTTTGATGTCAATGGGATATTTTTGAAAAGCGTTATCGTGGGAGCATTGCCGGATATGGTCACCTTTACCCCGGACGGGACAAAGGTTCTGGTAGCCAATGAGGGTGAGCCGAACGATACTTACACTATTGATCCTGAGGGCTCTGTGAGCATTATTGATATTTCCGGTGGTGTCGAGTCTGCCACAGTCACAACCGCAGGCTTTAGTGCCTTTAACGGTCGGGCCAGGATGCTCAAGGCGGCAGGGGTCAGGATCTTTGGTCCTGGCGCCACGGTTGCCCAGGACCTGGAGCCGGAATATATTGCAGTTTCCGGAGATTCCAAAAAGGCCTGGATTGCGTTGCAGGAAAACAATGCCGTAGCTATTCTTAATATTCCGGGCGGGCGTATTACACACGTACTGCCCCTTGGCTTTAAGAATTACCGCCTGCCGACAACCGGCCTTGATGCAAGCAACAAGGATGGGGATATAAATATTTCTACCTATCCCAACCTTTTCGGGATGTATCAACCTGATGCCATTGCCGCATTCGAGACATTTGGCAAGCAATATCTTATTACTGCCAACGAAGGCGATGCACGGGATTACGACGGATTCAGTGAAGAGAAGCGGGTTAACAAATTAGTTCTGGATACTATTGAATTTCCCAACGCCGGTTATCTTCAATCAGATAAGGTTCTGGGCCGGCTCAAAGTCACCAATACCATGGGAGATACAGACGAAGATGGCGATTTTGATGCTCTTTACGCCTATGGCGGACGTTCCTTTTCCATTTTTAGAGTCAGCCCTTCGGGGCTGGAGCTGGTATTTGACAGCAACTATCAGTTTGAACAGATTACAGCAAGTATGTTGCCTGAAGATTTTAACTCGGATAACGATAAAAATGCCTCTTTTGACAGTCGCAGTGACGACAAGGGGCCGGAACCGGAAGGAGTTACCACGGGAGTTATAAATGGCCACACCTTTGCCTTTATTGGCCTGGAGCGCATTGGCGGCATCATGGTCTATGACGTTACAATGCCTGTTGCTCCAAAGTTTGTGCAGTATATCAACACCCGTGATTTTAGTGGTGACCCGGAATCGGGTACAGCCGGAGACCTTGGTCCTGAAGGACTCATCTTTATCCCGGGAACAGAGAGCCCCAGTGGAAAGCCTCTTTTGGTAGTGGGCTACGAGGTCAGTGGTTCAACAAGCATTTATGAGATAAACTCCAAAAATCCCTCCAGCTTTCTTTAAAAAAAAGGATTTCGTTTTTGATTCCATTTTATTTGGGGCTTTTTCCAAATTATCACAGATAATTTGACTTAGGAACGTGGACGAAATAACTTTTTCAACTATGCATCACAGCTTCAGATCGCCTTTGTCCGATCTCAAATCCCAAAAATATTGAAATAGCTCGCTATTCCATCAACGAAAAGATCGAAGAACAAGAACTTGAGAAAAAAAGATAGGGAGCATGAATCAAAGCTTGGCCTTCGTGGCTTTTGAGCTAAAAAACATTGATCAAAGAAGGCAGTGGGAGGCGGATGACCCATACGAACGAACACTGACTTTTCCGCAAAAGCCGAATTCATCAAATTCTAACTCATTACTAATCAGGTTTTAATAAGTATTTACGATAAATATCAAGACAAACGTAACAGGTCACGGTTGATCAAGACATAAAACTGTAAACTGTAATCCGACAACCGTGAACTGTTACATATAAACAAAAAAGGACAAACGAGTTATGAAATATCATATAGTAAAGGATAATGATTTTTTTATTTTAAAAATTTCAGGTCAACCCAAAAAGAATGAGGCCCTTCAGGTCAAAAGTATTCTTTCTTCTTATTTCAAGGAAAGAGGCATAAGGGTAATTATGGATCTCAAGAAGTTAGAAAAGTTTGAACCAATTGCCCTGCTGGGAGTTTTAAACTGTATGAGAAAGGAGATCGACCTTCTCGGAGGATGTTTGAAGTTATGTTCCTTGAGACCGGATATACTAAACTATTTTGAGGAAAATCGCATGGATCAGTTTTTTAATATCTGTGAGGATGAAGAAGGCGCAAAAAAGAGTGAATGGAGAAATTATGGTAAAAGATGACCGGATAATAGAATTGCAGCCCAACATTTTCCGGCTCAAGGGAGAGGGCACCAGCAGTCACAGCTACCTGATCAGAGGAGATTATAAAAATATCCTGATTGATTCAGGAGTGGATAACAATTTTTCAAAATTGCAAAAATCTTTACTTATGCTGGGGCTCAAGATCAGGGATATTGATATAGTAATCAATACCCATGAGCATTTTGACCATATCGGGGCTAATCGTTATTTCCAGGATTATGCCCTGATTGCTGCCCATCGTTTTGCTGCTACCAAAATTACCGTAGAGGACAGATACGTTACCATGTATAAATCCGGCGATCTCAACGAGCCATCCCTGAGAGTTCATCTCTGGCTGGAAAGTAAGAGTCGATTCGATTTGGGCAACTACAGTCTTAATATTATACATACCCCGGGACATACCTCAGGATCAATATGTATCTATGAACCCGCCCGGAAAATCCTATTTACAGGGGATACTGTTTTTGCAGGGGGAACACTTTCTTATATTGGTGAATCAGGAAGTGTGGGTGATTATATTGATTCCATCAGCCACCTTGCGACCAGAAAAATAAACGAGTTCTATCCCGGACACGGTAAGATCTCAAAGAGTCCGGAAGAGGATATGCAAAAAGCAATCCTGAATGCCAGGGCGCTTTTGAGGGATGAGGAGGAAGTAGAGATTACCGATTTTCGGGAGGTCCCCGAGATTTTAGCTGAATGCTAACAGAGCTGATGGGTAAAGTATGACTGCTATACGCATGCCGATCGTTTATTCCAAATCTGTTCAAAAGCGTACGAACGCGCCAGACAGGCCTTCCGGTCTGCTGAAAATCATGAGTCTTTTGGGAATGTCCCAGACTTCAGGCGAAGCGTTAATCGAATTACTTCCGTTTTCTGCTGATGACGTGACGGCAGGATCGGAAACCGAATTGCAAACCGTAGTTTGCGGAAGCAAAGACGATGTTGATCTGGCCATTGCAATCAAACAATCCTCTTATTATCGAAATATCGTCAAACGCGCGGCAACAGGAGAATCGCCACGGAGGCTGGTCAGGGATATTGAAGACTATCTGGCCAATGCCGACATGGTGTGGGAGCATAGCTGGGTACGGCTGCCGCGTCATATTTTATGCGAATACGCCAACGCTGTTTTTGCAAGGGATATTCAGGCTGATAAACGAAAGGTTGACAGCCGGTTACGGCGCGATGCAAAGCGGTTTGTCCTTACAATCAGCGGGGTTGAATATTTAAGATTACCGGTGAGTTATTTGCTGAAACTGTCGCTGGCCAATGCAATCGGCAAAAAGGACATTGATCCCCTTATCAGGGCTGCCGGAGAGAAAATGATGGGTCATTTTCTCAACGATAATACTTCGCCCGAGACGCATTCATTCTGCCCTGTTCCAATGACACCCGATCATCAGATGGGGAAAGGGATTGCAGGTGAAACATCGTTGCGATTTCTTTTGTCCCAGTTTCTAATCCAATACGCAAACCGTCGATTTGGACTTTTTGACAGCGGCCAACAGGTTCAGACCTATTTTGCGCCCCATCCGCCAGTTCGCCAGAGGCAATTGAACGAATTGATTCCTGATGCCTTTTACAGGGAACTATATATGAGTCCATGTCTTTCCGGATGGGATCAGGGTGAGATTAAGCGCCGTTACATGGGATTATGCCACGAGGTTCTTTCTCGCAGCCAGCTCAACGCAGTGATTAAATTAAAGGAAGCCGGCATCATTACAAATAATCTGGTGGTATTGCCGAATACATCCAATATCAGCCTGGCAAATAACGGCATTCACGTCAGCCTGGGCAGTCGCAAACTGACCCGCCTGCTTGGCAATCCTGAATCCGGATTTACCGCAACAGATGAGAAATACTACGGTGATCTCGTGATCAAGATCTGCGAGCATTTTCTTCCGCTGTTTGTCGGCGCCTATTCAGCAGCTCCCTACCGTCTTGATTTTCAGGATTTTCATCCAGAGAAAGTTTTAGGGTTTCTGCCACATGAACTCGATTACACCCACCTGAGAATGATCTGGCGGAGGTGGAAGAAAAAAGCCGGCATGAAGTTTTTCGGCTATTCCATGACTCCGTTTGGACCTGAATCGCTTGATAGCGCTGTCAGCCGTTTTTTGTGTTTGAAAGGTGATTATGTGCGTGATTTCAGGCTGATCAACTACCCTGTGGCCCTGCTGAGTACCGACGAGAGTCCGGCCATTGACGGACGGCCCGGCAGTGAACAAAAGCTTAAGGATGATCTTGCCTCCATGGGTGTTTTCCATCGGGATATGCCGCTGTATATGCTGTATCGATTAAGAGTTTTCGACACTATTGGTTTTTCCGGCTTTGAAGGACGTTATTACAGCCTTTTTAACAGGTTTATGGACGATATGGCCCAGGCCGTAAACCTGCAGTTGCTGATAACGGCTCTGGCTTACAAATATATTTTTCAGCGGCAGGTTTTCCATGCGCATATTCCCGATGATCCAACCGTAGAGAGTGAACGCCGCCAGATTTTTTTCGGGGCCGCCATCGGCATACCAACTTTTTTTGTGCACAAATCAACCGGAAATCAGTTTATGGAAAAAATTTTGCGCCAAACACAGAACATCAGAGGAAGCCGGCGTTATGCCGGTTTTTTGCGGGTGCATAACATCGAATACCGCAGGGCTCTTTTGCGTGTTATCCGTGAGGATGCAAAAGATCTGGTAAAAATGATGCATCTCGAAGAAACGCTCAACGACCTTGAACGGCGTATAAACGAGCCTGAAGAGTTTTCTGCTGCCGGTCGTCTTACCCGGAAAATTCTGGACAGCGCTTCGGCAAAACATTCCACACAGCTTACCGCTGACGAATTCAACCTCGCTGCGGAAAAATATTACCGTGAAGTGTTAAAGAAAAAGCACATTCAGGAAGGACTCGATCTTTTTGCCTGCGCACTGAAAAAGCTTGATTCCTGGACTAACTGGCGTGGAGGAGTTTACAATAAGGCTTTGTTGAGGATTCTAAACGGCAGAAATGCTGCGGATTTTCTGGCTAAAAGTGAAAAAGCGGTTCTTAACGAAACATTGTCATCAAAATTACTGGAACAGCTCATTCACCTGATGCTGCTTGTATTTTATCAGCTTAATCAGCAATGCGACCAGGCAAATCATGAGTAATTACGGCATATCATGCACAATGTCCCACCAGTATATTGAGCGTGTCTCCGGTGATGTCCGCACGGAAAGATTTTTCTGCGACCGTCTGATCAATATGATTTACTCCGATGTGCGGGAAAGATCGCCGGTTTTGTATCGGGCACTGACTTCGTTACGGATATCGGGAATACTGGCTTTTATCAATTACAATCTGCCCTTGGGCGCAAGGTTGACAGGAGGCCAAAATCTGTTGAGCGAACTCGGGGTTGATCTTAACGAATGCGTTGAGCCTGTATCAAGGCTTAACACCGCCGGAAAAATATTCGAACGGCAGATCAAGTATTGGCACTGCCGACCCATGCCTGAAGATGACGCTGTCGTTGTATCGCCGGCAGATGCAAAAATGCTGGCCGGCTCCCTGGCCCGGGATAATCTCCTCTTTATCAAAGAGAAGTTTTTCAGCTTCGAAGACCTGCTTGGAGCAGACCGGAAGGCCTGGCTCAAAGCGTTTGAAGGCGGGGATTTTGCAGTTTTCCGGCTGACTCCTGAAAAGTATCACTACAATCACGTGCCGGTGACGGGCACGGTGGCTGATATTTATGAAATTCCAGGTTGTTGCCATTCATGCAATCCGTGTGCGGTCATTTCCGAAGTAACTCCTTATTCCAGAAACAAACGCGTGATTACTGTAATTAATACCGATGTCGAAGGAGGCAGCCGTATCGGACTTGTGGCGATGATTGAAATCGTTGCCCTGATGATCGGCGGTATTTCCCAGTGCTACAGCGAATGCCGATATGATGATCCTGTGCCGGTCAAACCGCATATGCAACTGGTCAAGGGACAGCCAAAGAGCCTTTATCTGCCCGGCAGTTCGGTTGATGTGCTCCTTTTCCAGAAGAACCGGATCTTTTTTGATGCGGATATTGTGGCCAATCTGCATAGGCGTGAGGTGCAGAGCCGTTTTGTAAGCGGGTTTCAGAAACCTCTAATAGAGACTGAAGTCTTCGTCCGTTCGTCCGTGGCGCGACGTAGGTAACGGTTCACGGTTTTTTTGAGGGGTGAAAAGAACAATGGCAAACTTTGTTTTTATTCTATGCCTAACAGGACTGATAGGCCTTTTGTTCTGCTGGAGCTTCAGGCATCTGCCGCAGGAGCGATGGCAGATATTCGGTGCAGTTCCCCGGATCAAACTGGCGGACGGCAACTGGCAGGGGGTGAATTTTACCTATTACGGCCTGTTAATAGCCAATGCCTGTGTTTTTGCTGCGATTCTGTTTTTTGTCCTTCTGATTTCAGCGGGGCTCCAGACCCCGATCATTTTTCTTGTCACAGCAATGGTTTTTTCCATTTGCGTGCCGGCATCCGGGTTGATTGCAAGGTGGGTGGAACATAAAACCTTTACCTTTAGTGTTGGCGGGGCTTTTTTTGTCGGTCTTTTGCTTATTCCATGGCTGTTGCTTTTAGTCCGGTATATTATCAAACCCTGGAATGAGATACATCTGCCAGTGATGACTGTTCTGGCCGCCATCGGCATTGCTTATGCTTTTGGCGAAGGTGTTGGCCGGCTGGCCTGCATCAGTTTCGGCTGTTGTTACGGCAAACCTGTTGCAGGCCTGACGCCGTTTTTCCAAAAGCTCCTGAAGCGTTTTTGCTTTGTATATTACGGTGCAACCAAAAAGATTTCCTACGCGGACGGGCTGGACGGAAAAAGAATCGTTCCTGTCCCGGCCTTTACAGCGCTGATATGCTGTTTAACCGGGTTGGTCGGGATTGCCCTGTTTTTAAATGACAAGCAGCCCGAGGCATTCTTGCTGACTGTCATGGCAACTCAGATCTGGCGTGTAATTTCAGAGTTTTTAAGGGCAGATTACAGGGGAAGCGGCAAAATCACAAAATATCAAATGATGGCCGCAATCGGGGTTATTTACGCTGTTGGTCTGACCTTTGTTTTTAAGGATGCCGTAGCGACAAACTGCGATATAATCCGGGGGATGACGGCGCTCTGGCATCCGGCCATAATGATTTTTTTCCAGGTTTTATGGCTTGGTATTTTTCTTCACACCGGAAAAAGCAAAGTTACCGAAGCCGTGCTGTCATTTCATGTCATCAAAGAACGTATTTAGGGCCCGGTAAAAAATAACTTGGTAGAATTTGCGCCCAAATTTGCCGTAGATTTGATCGATCTGATTGAGCAAAGCCACAGGAATAGCGAGCTATTTCGAGGACTTTTGTGTTTGAAGATATATTTAAGAGATGGTGAATTCGGTATGCAAAAATGCCAAGTTATTTTTTACCGAGCCCTTATTGTAACACTTGTTTTTCAGGAGAGAATTAGTCATGGAAGAAAAAGTATTGATTTTTGGGAAGAATACCTGACCTTTTACCACAGCGGCTCGTGAGGCCTATATAAAAAACGGTAAAGATGTGGAATATATTGATGTG
>DAOWEW010000139.1 GCA_030638305.1 Desulfobacteraceae bacterium | reverse complement strand
CTTGAAACCCGTTTTGAAAAAGAAACCCTGTCATTTCACAAAAAAGTAAGAGCCGGCTACCTTGAGCTTGCGAGAAAAGAGCCTTTGAGATTCAGAATTATTGATGCATCAAATGATGAGAATCAAGTCAAAAATGATATAATAAAAGCTGTGTGGATATAAAACCAATGATTCATTCTATCCTGTCTGCCATAGGTAATACGCCGCTGGTGGAACTAAGTAAACTAAACCCGAATCCGAATGTTAAGATACTCGCAAAACTGGAATATTTTAATCCCGGGGGTTCAATAAAGGACAGAATCGCTTTTTATATGATCGAAAAAGCGGAAAAATCCGGTTTACTTACACACAGCAAGACGGTTATTGAGGCTACAAGCGGTAATACAGGGATCGGCCTTGCTCTGGTATGTGCTGTAAAAAGGTATAAACTGCTGTTAACAATGTCTGAGGCTGTAAGTTCTGAAAGGCAAAAAATTCTGAAGGCCCGTGGTGCTGAAATTTTACTGACCCCCGGGCATCTTGGAACAGATGGTGCAATTGAGGAAGCATATCGTCTGGCGCTGGAAAATCCGGATACTTACTATATGACAGATCAGTTCAATAATGAAGCCAACTGCCTGGCACACTATCATGGAACAGCAGAAGAAATCTGGAAACAAACCAACGGTAATGTATCAATGATTGTTGCAACCATGGGAACAACCGGCACTCTCATGGGTGTCTCAAAAAGGCTGAAAGAATACAACCCTGCTATAAAGATAGTTGGAGTAGAACCCTACCTTGGGCATAAAATTCAGGGTTTAAAAAATATGAAGGAGGCATACCGGCCGGAAATTCTTGATAAAAAACGTCTTGATAAAATAGTCAACATTGAAGACGAAGAAGCCTTTGAAATGACAAGGAAGCTTGCAAAAGAAGAAGGAATGTTCGTTGGTATGAGCAGTGGTGCAGCTATGGTTATCGCCGGAAAAGAAGTTGAAGCCATGACTGAGGGCACAATAGTTGTAATATTCCCGGACAGTGGTGAGCGGTACCTCAGCACACCATTATTTGCAGTACAAGACAAGGTTGATCTTCGATTTTTTAATACAATGAGCCGGACCAAAGAACCATTTATTCCGAGTCAACCGGGAAAGGTTTCCATATATTCATGCGGCCCCACAGCATACGCCAGAATGGACATGGGAGAATGCCGGCGTTTTGTTTTTGCCGACTTTCTAAGCCGTTATCTTGATTTCAGGGGTTATTCTGTTACCCACGTCATGAATATAATTGATATGGATGACAAAACCATAAACGGTTCTGAAAAAGCAGGTCTTTCTCTCTCTGAATTCACAGAAAAACGCATTGATGATTTCAAGAAAGATCTAACTGCCCTTAACATTAAGCCTGCCACGGAATATCCAAGAACAAGCGAACATATCGAAAATATGGTTTTGCTTGCTAAAAAACTTGTTAATAAAGGAGTTGCATATGAAAAACTCCGTTCGCTGTATTTTGATATTTCCCGTTTTTCAGATTATGGAAAACTGTCAGGTATTGACATAAACAAGATAAAAATCGGGGCAACAGTAGATCTGGATGAATATGAAAAGAACAATCCACGGGATTTTACTCTTTTCAAAAGATCCAGACTTTCGGAGCTCAAAAGAGGAATTTATGTAAAGACAGACTGGGGCAATGTTCGACCGTCATTGCATATACAGTGCGTTGCCATGGCCATGAAATATCTTGGCGAATTTTTTGATATTCATACCGGTAGCAGGGCACTCATATTTCCTCATCACGAAAATGAAATAGCCATCGCAAAATCTTTAACCGGCAGGCCTCTGGCCAAATACTGGATTCATTGTGATCAGGTTCTGATTAACGACAAAAACATAAATAACAAAGAAAATAGACTTACCCTTAAAGAACTTTATGATCTCGGTTTTTCCGGAAGAGAAATAAGGTACTGGCTTTTTTCAAGTCATTACAGAAAACCCCTTAATTTCTCAGTCAAACAGCTTGAATATATCAAACATTCTTTAAAACGACTTGATATTTGTATTAATTCTTTGATGAATTTAAAAGAGGAGCTTTTCTATCCTGAACTTGACCAGCTTATTTATGATATTAAATATGGTGTTGTTGCCGCCATGGACGATGATCTGAACATTTCAGCAGCACTGGCTTCTATTTTTAAAAACATAAAACAAATAAACATATTGATTCTGAAAAAAATGATAGGTAAAGAGGATGCCTCCAGGATTATAGATGCATTTCGGAATATTGATTCGGTGTTAGGGATATTTGACTTTGGAGATGAATTTTCAAATCCTGAAATCCTGCGCCTGATCGAAGAAAGGGATAGGGCCAGAGCAGAAAATAACTGGGATATTGCCGACAGGATACGCGACCGGCTCGTATCCCTCGGCGTTACAGTAAAAGACCGGAAGATCACAACGTAGGGGCGATCACAAGAATCGCCCCTCCTATATTATTTAGTCAGAGGAACCAATGAAACCAATATATTTTCCATTTACATATATTCCCAAACCTGTTTTAGAGGCGTTTTCCGCTTTTTTCAAGCAAATTATCGTTTATCAGCCATCATCGCTTAACATACCTGAAAGTATGCAAAAACAGGCTGACAGCGGTTTGCTTGAAATTCGCATTCCAGTTAATGGAGATGAGAATAAAATTGATAATATTCTAAAAGACTACAAAAACTGGGCAAATATTCATCAGGGAAGTGAACTGGCTTTTTTTAAATCAAAGCCGGATATAATTCCATTTTTTAGCGACTCTTCTACATCACAAATCAAAGCGGATATAAAAAAAAGCCGGAAATGCCAGGCCGATGAAAAAAAACAGGACTCTCTTTTAAATGCAAGGATTTTTCTTCATATGGCCCAGGAATTCGACTCGCAAAACTGGGAAATAAACAAAGAGCTTCTGTTATCGGAAGAAAAAACATTGAATCTTATTGATAATCTCAAAGGAGAAAATGAATTATCATTTAAAGAAAATGGCAAAGAAAAAACATTAAAAATAGATTATCAAAGCGACCATATGATACCTGATCGAATTATTGCATGGACACATTTGCTGCAAAATGATCAGGATATGTCAAATATATTTATTACAAATAGTCGCTCAGCTATTGAGCATCTGTTGGACAAAACGCCTGAAGCAAAAATTGTGCTTAGCATAGATTCAATGCCAATAACTAACAGCAGGGATGAAACGCAAAAAAAATGGCAGGAAAGTTTAATGGAGCAAGTTGAATTACTTTTGGACGATTCTCTGCCTGCATCAGAGGACATCAAGATTAAATCACTTTTTGATAAAGACAACGGCAAAAAAGTTTCTCTAACATTATATCTTGTCCCGGGCGAATCTTCTTATAAATTTTTTACCCGTAGCGTCTGGCATAAAACGCCTGTTGAAACAATGAATAAGGAAACTGCATTTAACAATACTCTGATAGGATTTATTGAATTTTAATCAGCGGATTACGCAGATTTGTATGAGTTGTTGGATGCATTTTATCAGATTGTGAAAATTTGTTACCTCAGAAAAAAGTTATCAGAATACTTGACTATTATTAATAATTGGTATAAGGAATTTTTTTTGATATGTAAAAACAAAGTTGATTTTATCAGCGTCAATTATTTTTTTAAGAAAGGAGATTTTTAAAATGGGTTTTATACCGACTGTAGATACAGAAAAATGTGAGGGTTGTGAAGAATGTGTGGAAAATTGTCCTTCTGACGTTTTGGAAATGAAGGATGGCAAAGCATTTGTAGCTAATGAGGAAGAATGTCTTGGCTGTGAAACATGTGTGGAAGTATGCGAACAAGGCGCTATCACTGTTGAAGAAGTTTAGTTAATCTGTATTTTCGCACTTTGCTATTAACTATCTAATAAGGTGGGCTGTTCGCCCACCTTATTAATTTCCCGAGATTCACTATGAACGAAATAATTTCATCCAACTATGTATTACAGCTTCCGATCCAAATCTGTGCGCCTACTTGTGGAAATTAATTCGTCCACGTTCCTAAGACCTAAATTGAGCGATTTTTTACTTGATCTGCGCCGATCTCTTGCGCATAAAGGCTTCGCAAAAATCCTCGACATATCCACGGGTATGCCTGCGGTTTTTGCAAATCCTTATGCATCAAGATATCAGCACATATCTTCGCAAAAAATCGCTCAACTTTAGGTAAGAATTTAGTTGATATTATTTTTATTCTTGACAAAAATTTCTTATTTGATTATAAGCCAGCAAGTTGAAAGCTTGATTTAATCAGTTTGGGTATCCTTTTTTCATATTTTTATTTAGAAATGAGATGTCAGGAGTTGGAACTGAGTTATGGCACTGAATAATTTATTAAAGCAAAACAAAGATGCTATTGTAAAAAAATGGCTGGCTTCAGCCATTGACACCTATCCTGCAGACACTTCCAAATTTATGAAGAGGCAGAAAGATCCTTTTGCTAATCCGGTTGGGAATACCCTTGCTGTAAATTTAGGGCCGCTTTTCGATGAACTTCTTAATGAGATGGATTATAAAGCCATAACATCTTATCTCGACCCTATTTTAAGGGTCAGAGCGGTGCAGCCTATTTTATCCTCTTCACAATCAACCGGTTTTATTTTTTTATTAAAAAAAGCTATAAGAGGAAGTTTGAAGAAAGAACTCTCGGATAAAAATATTTTAGAAGAGTTATTGTCTTTTGAATCAAAGATAGATGAATTGATATTGATTGCCTTTGATATTTATCTCCAATGCAGAGAGAAAGTTTTTGGGATAAAGGCAAATGAGGAGAGAAACAGAACATTCCGTGCATTTGAGCGGGCGGGTTTGTTAACTGAGATTCCGGCAGATGGACCGGGTCTCTGAAGATTCAGGCAGCAACAAATAAGTTGGTCAAAATAAAATTTGAAAGTTGCTGTGAAGCCATAAAGCGAGGTAAGTTTAATGAATGAAAAGTATTTGTATCCCCTCATGGCAGTTATTGCTCTTTTTCTGGTTGCCTATGTGGGCGTTGAAGCCGTAGGGCTTCAGTGGCTCTTCGGGATTATTAT
>DAOWEW010000085.1 GCA_030638305.1 Desulfobacteraceae bacterium | reverse complement strand
TTTTCCGAAAGTTTTACCGGAACCGACTGCCTTTCAATATTCTCTTTTATTTTGATTATGGGCTTGTTTCCGGCAACGCCATTTGTGTGCGCTTTTGGTTGATTTATCACAAAGCGCTTCAATCCGGCATCCGGCCCGGTATCAATAAAAGATGTTTTTCGATCTAAAACCCGGTTTTCAAGCTGCTTTAACGAATAAAACTGATAAGCAGACAGAACATAGACCAGGCAAAGAACAAAGCTGGCGGCAACAAGTAAAATTACCCGTTTTCTTGATCCAGTATTTTTTCTGACAGGTTCATCGTGAAGTGAATCCAGAACCATGAAACAGGTCAAATCCGCGTCACACTGGGGACATCGAACCCTGTTAGATGGTATAGATGAAAGACCGCATACAGGACAGACAGTTTCAGGAGTCATTTATTTTGCAATATCCTTGTAAATCATACCGGTTTTTGCCTCGAACTTATTTATGATAGAATAAGCTTCCGGCATTATTTGGGTTAACAATTCAGAAGCCTTTTTCTCATTGCCATTCCTGAATTCTTCCAGAATATCTTCTATACATCGATAAAATTTAGGGGCCTTTGACGGTTGCGTCTCCATACAAATATCTCCAGCCTTTTGAATTTGCATCAGAGCATTGACCCCTCCGAGCTTGTCAACTGATTTCTCAAAATTCCTGAGAGCTCGAACATTCTCATCATATGTTCCATGTTCATCCATCTCTTCTAACTGCTTCATCTTTTTGCGGATATCTGCTTGATCTTGGGGGGGAATCGCCGGGCCGAAACTGTAAAGAGCTGTATTGGCATAAAAAATAGAAGTTTTGCTGTTGTGCCCCTCGGCAGCCATTCTATCTGCTTTTTCAATTTTCATGGCAGATAGCTTATACATTGATTCATCCACTTCTCCTGTATTTTGATTGACTACTGTATGAATATTTTTGATAATTGATAAAGATCGATAGAGAAGGTCTATTATTGTATACTCGGAATACTTCTTGCGGTTAGCCTCGGCAATTGTTTTTTCTAAGGAAAGAAAGAGCTTTTCATCAGACTTTCCCCTGGAGAGCGTCTTTGATAAAAGGATATCAGGATATTCTTTCAGTACTGCTGTAACTTCGACAAGATTGTTTTCATCAATCTTCAGGGTAATCACCACATGGAGAGCGTCCTTTTTCTTTTTTTCATCTTTTTCCTCATCTATATCAATACCAAGCCAGAGATCACCAATAGGCTCATCTGCTTCGTTTACAACATTAACAAATTTCATGTGTACCAGTTTCTGTTCCGGATGTACCAGTTTGAATACCTCGGTCTTTTCAAAAGGAAGGGGTGTATTCTTTTCAACAAATAAGTGTTTTTCGTTGTTTTCAAGATAAATGTAGTAATCGTGAGCAGCGGAGTGAACAATATCAATAACCCCTTGTTCAACAATATATTTTTCCAGATCAAATTCGCAATTCTTGCACACCTTATCCGACTGGGCAACTGTCTTACCGCAATTGGGACACTCATAGGTATCGGCCAGCCGATGGCTCAAGATGGCCGCACCCTCTGCAATAGCGAGCATGGGACGTTCATGCACCAGCACTTTTTCATCTCCAAACTCCTGTTTCATTGCTTCGATTACCTTTGGAATTTGTGAGCTTCCACCAACGAGAAGAACATTATCTATAAGGTCAGGGGTAAAATGAATATCTTCGAGTATCTTTCGGGTAAGTCTGATGGTAGTATCGACAACAGGAGCTATGATTTTGTTAAATTGTTCCCTTGTCAATTCCACGTCCACGTCAATACTGTCACCGTCACTATCTTTCAGAATACCCAATATCTCAATATATGCTTCATCTTCGTCGCTTAATCTGATTTTGGCTTTTTCTACTTTTGTCTTCAGTTCTCCGAGAAAAAGATTTTTTTGTTTTTTATCCTGATTTTCTACAAATGTCTTCATGTCGTCAATCTGATTTTCCTTGCCGGTTTCCGCCAAAACGTAATCAGTTATAAAACGATCAATATCCTCGCCTCCAAGCCACATGTCACCGCCCTTGCCCTGCTCGATGAACTGCCCGCCGCTGATGGTAAGAACGGACAGGTCAAAGGTACCGCCTCCAAAATCAAATACAAGAACAGTTTTGGCCTCATCCCCTTTGACGTTGTCTACTCCAAAGGATATGGCGGCGGCTGTAGGTTCGGGGAGTAATCTGCGGACTTTTAACCCGGCCAGGGCTGCAGCGGTCCTGGTAGCATGTTTTTGCTTGTCATTGAAATATGCGGGCACGGTGATTACAGCATAATCTACATCGTCGCCTTGGGACTTTGCCGCATCACTTCGAATTTTCTCAAGTATCTTAGACGATATCATTTCCGGCGTGTATTCCTTGCCGTTAAGAATAACTGCCAGACTTTTTTCTGTCCCTTTAGAGTGGCGTTTGATCCGGTAATGCAGTTCACGATCCGCTATGATCTGTTGAACATGTTTATTCAAAAAGCTTCTGCCCATCAGCCGCTTGATAGCCACGATGGTGTTTTCAGGGTCCTGGTTCATCCATTCCAAAGCGTGTTTTCCCACAACAAAAACAGGCTTGGAGAATGGCAGCTTCTTTTTTCTCACAGTAACACAGGAAGGAGTAATAAATTCTCCTTCAGCGTTTTTCAATACCTCTGTATGTACTTTCTTAATTGCAGCAACTGAGTTAGTTGTTCCAAGATCAATTCCGATTGATTTAGACATAAATTTAATATTCCTTTATCGTACTTTTTGAGCTGCCAGCTTCAGGTCCCCGCTTTAAGTTGGCGGCCGCTTTTTTCCTTATTTTTATATTATCCCATAGTAGGAATAACGATACAAGATATAATCCATAAAGAGTACATCTAACCTAAGTTGAGCGATTTTTTGCGAAGATATGTGCTGAAATCTTGATGCATAAGGATTTGCAAAAACCGCAAGCATACCCGTGGATATGTTGAGGATTTTTGCGAAGCCTTTATGCGCAAGAGATCGGCGCAGATTGAGT
>DAOWEW010000214.1 GCA_030638305.1 Desulfobacteraceae bacterium | reverse complement strand
TTGTAACATTTTTTACCCTCAAATGGCCCGAAGTCTTTTGTAAGCACAGGATTCACAAATTTTATGTCATGCTCTTGGTGGACAACATATACCCCGTCTGTCATGGAGCTCAGAATATTGGTTAGATTATCATTTGCCTGCTGCAATCTGGTGGTAGAATCCAGTATTGAGTTCGTCATCCGGTTATAGCCCCGGAGGAGGTTTAAAATTTCATAGTCCCCTTTTTCTTCCAAACGGTATGCCAACTCCCCCTGTTCTATTTTTTTCATGCCCAGGCTAAGGTTTTCCAATGGCTTGCTTAGATAACCGGATATGGCATAAACCATCAACAGTCCCAGAGCTAAACAAATAATCGTAATGATTATGGTCAGCTTCACAGAATTGTTTATCTGTTTGTAGAAAACTTCTTCATTCATTCCCACATGGATCTCACCTTGCATATGCCTTGCCGTGCGTATTGCAAAATCCCTGACGCGTTCATTACTGGTCAGAAGAAGTCTGGAAAAGGCTGTCTTATTCGCTGGCAGCAAATTGGCGTTAAAAAGTTCAGTTGGAAAACCAGTATCAAAGGTATGCGCAAGCAAATGCCCATCATCGCCAATTACAAAGATATAATCTATGTAAGTCACATCACTGCAAATGCTCCTGAGTGTCGCAGTTAATTGCAGAACATCCCCTGAATAAACCATATTTATTATATCATTATGCAAATGTACGGCAAGTGAGGCACGACGATATTGCGTTTTCTCTATCATGCTGTTTTTATAAAAAGCTAATGAAAAAAGCAAAAAAGCACTGCATATCAGAGCCATAACCAATGAAAAGGCCAACATCTGTTTTGTTCTGAATTTCATCTCAGTCCTCTCTCAGGAGCTTGTATTTTTCAGCTATCTTTTTTAAAACATCATAATTTTGCAGCTTGATATCACTGAACCCGCCGGACATCTCGGTTTTATCCCAGTTGATGAGCCCGTCTTTATGTTTTCCTGCGGGATCAAATTGAAGCAGGGCTGTTTTGATCTTATCTGCTATTTCTTCAGGCACATCCTTATTAACCGCTATGCCGCTGCGAGGGTAATAATCTGAAAGAGCTATTATGCGTATAATTTTATCCTTTTCAAGCCTGAATGCCAGTGAGTCCTGTATTCCGCCCGCCAGGGCATCTTCTTTGATAACTGCCCTGGCGCAATTCCAGTGGGAACCTGTAAAAAGATATTTTTTGAGATCATCTGATAAAACACCTTCTTTTTCTAACATATAGCGCGGGATAAGATAGCCTTGCCATTGCCGATATTCTCAATGGTTTCCTGATAACTCTCTGAAAAAAGAAGCGTGAAATCAAGCTTTGTTTTCTTTTCAAGATAGTCGAGAAAAGACCCGTAAATTTTTATTTCTTCATAAGGGTCAAGACGGCGGTCAAAACAGAATGTTAAGCTCTTTTTCATGTCTGTTGTTTTTACTAATTGTGCGACATCCAAGGTCTTTTTATCAAGATCAACTTTCCGGCTCTCTTCTTTTTTTCCGCAGGAAAGCACAGTGACAAAAAACAGAAACATGACAAAAACGACAGCCGGATTTTTAAAGATTTTCATCTTCTTCTCCCTATAAGTTCCCGAATCGCCGATAGAAGCTCTTTGCGTTCAAAAGGTTTGGAAAAAGTGTACTGTGCGCCTAATTTTTTGGCCATGCTTAGATATCCCTCCGGTCTGATTTGTCCACCCCCTGAAATGGCAATAATTTTCACATCAGGAAAATCTTGTTTGAGTTCAATGATCGTTTCAATACCTTCTTTTTCCGGCATAACGATATCTGTAATGATCAGATCGGCCGGATTTTCACGGTAAAGCCTTATTCCCTTCTTGCCATCGGCAGCATCAACCACCTCATATCCCTCGTGCTCTAATGTTTGTCTGAGCATATCCAGTATCTGAACATCATCATCTATAATAAGAATACGCGCCATTATTCCTTTTTCTCTGCATCCATCCAGTACTTTCCTTATGATCCTGGCAATCTTGTCTCTGATAACAGGTTTCACAATATATTCCCGAATCCCTATGGCGTTAGCCTTGTTTTCGTCCATTAACTCGCTGAATCCCGTGCAAAGAATAATCGGAATATCTGACCTGATCTTCAGAAGCCTGGGGGCTAATTCAGCGCCTGTCATATTTGGCATGGTCATGTCGGTGATTACCAGATCGAATTTATCCGGATTTGCTTTGAAAGCTTCGAGTGCTTCCATACTGCTGATATGGGGCGTGACATGGTAGCCAAGGCTTTCCAATATCTGTTGTACCATTTGAACAATCTGTTCTTCATCATCAACAAATAAAATACGTTCTGTACCCGTTGGAACCGGTCCTGCGGATATGATTTCCTGTTCAACAGAACCGGTCTCAATCAGAGGTAAATAGATATGAAATGCGGTTCCTTTGCCAGGCTCACTGTACACTCTAATATCCCCGCCATGATCCATGACAATTCCGTGTACAACCGAAAGCCCCATTCCAGTTCCATCTCCAACGTTTTTTGTGGTGAAATAGGGATCAAATATTTTTTCCATAATATTAGCAGCAATACCATGGCCGGTATCTTCAACAATGAGTTTGAGATATGGTCCGGGGTGAAGATCTGGATCGTATTTTGAATCTTCAGTACCAATCTTTTCTTGACTGAGAGTAATCTCAAGGACACCTCCCTTTTTACGCATTGCATAACAGGAATTATTGCCAAGGTTCATGATTATCTCGTGAATCCGGGTCGGATCAGCCATGACCGGACCACAATCCGGATCAACATCCTGGCGGATTTCAATGGTAGAAGGCAGAGAGGTTCTTAACAGATTCACCGCCTCTTTTAAAACAGATTGAACGCTGATTGGCTTCTTCTCCTTTTCGGTCTTCCGGCTGAATGTGAGAATCTGCTGAATCATATCTTTGGCTCGATCTGCTGCCTTTAACACTTTTCGAAGGTTTTCCTGGGCATTACTGCCTTTAGGCAGGTCGTTCATGGATAATTCCGTGAACCCTATAATTGCAAAGAGGATATTGTTGAAATCGTGGGCAATGCCTCCGGCCAGTGATCCGATGGCCTCCATCTTCTGGGCCTGGTGGAGTTGGCTTTCCAATTTTATAAAATCAGTAGTATCTCTAAAAACAGTCATCTTTGAGACAGATCCATCCCTGTGAACAATAGGGGTTTGGGAAATATGGTAAGAACGCTTGTCCTTCGGGCTAACAATGTCTAACTCAACATGCTCACTTGCGTGTACTTTATCGTGCATACACCATGAACATTTTTTATCCAGACCGTGCAAGGTTTTGAAACAAATTTCTCCTGTGGCATCACGCCCTGTCCTTTTGATCATACTCGGGTTCATATATTCAATTCGATAATCCGGAGAGCAAATAAAAACTGACTCTTTCATTGCTTCCATCATAGCCCGATATTTATCCTCGCTCTCCTTCAGCGCTTCCTCCACCTGCGTGCGTTCAACGATTTCAGCCTCCAATTGAGCTGTTCGCTCCTTTACCATAGATTCAAGGCGTTTGTGATAGTTTTGCAATTCTTTTTCGGTTTGTTTGCGTTTAAGTGCAAGTTCCACGGTGGACTGAAGGGTTTTGAGGTAATTGCCTTCAGGATCCTTGATTAGATAATCGCAGGCGCCTAACTTCATAGCTTCTACGGCAACTTTCTCGTTACCGGTACCGGTCGTGACAATAACCGGAAGGTCATTGAACTGATCAAACAGTTCAAACGATGTCCCGTCTCCAAGCATATAATCTGCAATAATGATATCGAAGTTGATTGATTTTAAAATCTTTTTGGCCTCAGCAACGGACCCGGCAATGGTGTAATTATATGGCAGGTTTTCGCTTCTGACGAACCTCTCAAACGCCATCTGGTCAACCTTGTCATCTTCTACAAAAAGAAAACGGATTTTTTTGTTATTCATGATTTTCTCCTATAGCTGAAAAAATTAATTCGGCAGCTCACTCAATGTCCAGTACAAGTCGATTGTTGTTACAACCTCAACAAATTTCCGGTAATCGACCGGTTTGATCATGTATCCCGCAACCCCTAAATTGAAGCTGTCAACCTTATCCTGATCTGCTTTGCATAGTTGCGGAAGTTAATTCGTCCACGTTCCTAACAAACTCTGCAAAGCAGAATATTTTTCTATCAATTTTCTATCGCTATGATATAATTATTTATATTTCAAGGAAATTATATCCTGTTATCAAAATCCAAAATCATAAATGAAAAACAACCGAATAAAAAAGATAGAATCACTTCTGCCAAAGGCTCTTTGCGCCGACAGGCAGGCTGTAAGGCGTGAAATTTTCCGCATAAAACGCTCCAAAACAAAAATCTTGTCTGATAAAAATATAAAACAAAAATTTATTCAACTTAAAAAGCAGCTTCAGGCTTCTATCAAAAAAAAGTCATGGAAAAAACAAAACCCGCCAGAACTAACTTATAATCCTGATCTCCCAATAACTGACAATAAGAATTAAATTATTGTTTTGAGCTCAAAAAACCGTGTGTTGAT
>DAOWEW010000143.1 GCA_030638305.1 Desulfobacteraceae bacterium | reverse complement strand
TGTTTTGGAGCTTAAATGGCGGGCTGAAAAATGGCGCAACCGTAGCTGGTTTAAAAAAAATGCACTACCTCTAAGTTTCTGGGGAGAGGAGTGGGTAGGTGTTTTGGGCGGGTTATTGATAAAAAAACCGCTTTATTATGACAATTACAGAACAGGCGTGCTATACAGGGAGTTTTATTCTGTTGAAGATATTAAGTATGCTGAAAAAGTATTAAATGAAATTATAGCTTTTGACAGCCTTCTTTCTCATATGACAGTAAAATTCGCACCTCCTTATAATAATTTGTTTACCTGTAAAAATTTAGTATTGACTCTCTGGGCAAGATATTATCTTGGCCTTTCGGATATTCTTATCCCGCTTGATATTGATGAGTTTAAGATGTTTTTTGATCATCTCTGGGAATCTGAAGAAAAGCCGCGCAAAACAAGCATATTAATGAAAGAATCTTTTTTAAACCGGCTTTCAGAAAAAACAGGTCTTGACTCTTATGATATCAGCCGGAAACTTGGGCAAACAATGGAAGATCTTTTCAGTGAGATCGACAACGAATATGGTTCGGTTTCAAAAAAAGATTTAACTCCAAAATATATACATCTTTTTATGACAAAGTAACGGTCAGCGGTAAATTTTGATTTTTTGCGAGTTTGTCAACCTTACTTGTTGCGTACCAGATCATCTTAACTTCCCCAAGTAGGCGCACAGATTTGGGTCGAATTTGCCCAAATCTCAAATATAGGCTCAGATCACAGAATAAATAATTGCCAAAGTAGGTGAAGATTTTCCTCCTTCATATCGCTTCATTTGAGAAATTCCTACACCGATCTTTTGGGATAATCTTTTCGGTAGGTTCAAATGGTTTTTCAAGTTGTTCAAGAATTGTCTCTCCTGATTTCCGACTAACAACAAGGCGTGGCGGGATAATTACATCAGCAGGTAATTTTTCAAGAATCTGAAGATGATGCAGCAATGCGGATTCGACCAGAAAACCTTTCTTGACACCGCGCGCCCGAGCATACCGCTCCACTATATTTTTTGTCTCCTCCGAAATATAGGCTGATATCTGTGTATGAGTCTGAGCCATAAAATATCTCCAATATATTTCTACAAAAATGTAGAAACATTAATAGCAATGAGTCAAGAAAAAAATTCGTGTTTGTAACACCTAAGCTAAAAAACCTTTCTGAAGTTTTTCTCTATCTTGCACATGGAAACTGCTTTCAGAAAGGACATTACTTTGCCAAGGTCTTTTTGGCCCGGGCCGGACTCTACACCTGAACTGACGTCCACAGCATCCGGTATGCTGACTGATACAGCATGTGCAATATTCTCGGGTGCCAGACCACCGGCAAGAATCAGGGGATATTTGCAGCCAAAGCTTTTAACTTTTTCCCAGTCCCATTCTATCGCATTACCTCCCGGCAGAACTCCTTTGCCGCATTCCACCAGGAATGCAGATGCTTCGTAATTTTCTGCTTCTTCAATAGCCGGCTTTCCTTCTGTAAACAAAGCCTTTATTACAATAAGATTTTCTTTTTGGAGTCTGCTGACAAGCTCAGGTGATTCCCGGCCATGCAACTGGACGGCGTTAAGACGACAGAATTCAACCTTATGCATTATAGTCAAAAAACTCTCATTAACAAATACCCCTACAGTTTTTACTCCTGCAGGTAAGGCCATGGAAATTTCTTTTGCCTGAATTTCAGATAAATGCCTTGGACTTTTTGGAAAAAAAACACATCCGATTGCATTTGCCCCGAGATCAGCACATCCAAGAGCTTCCTCAACACTGGTCAGACCACACACCTTAACCTGAGGACTATTATTCATCTAATCCACCCCCACAATGAGAGACCTTAGGAATGCCTGGCTGTTTTCAGCTCTCACAAGACTTTCACCAATAAGAAAATTCCAGATACCTGCCTGCTGATTTTTAACAATATCATCTCTGTTTTGTATTCCACTGGCAGCAACAGCTATTTGATATGGCTCAAAAAGTGATACCAATTTTATAGCTGTATCAATATTGGTCTCAAAAGAACTTAAATTTCGATTGTTAATTCCGATCAGCCTGGCTTTTGCCTGCGTTGCCGCTTCAAGATCTTTTTCCGAGTGTATTTCCACAAGAGCATCAAGTTTGAGTTCGTTGCAAAGCTTTAAATAATCACATAATTGTTTGCGCGAAAGAATACGGGCTATAAGAAGCACCGCATCTGCTCCTGCAACTGAAGACTCGTAAATCTGATATGAAGAGATTAAAAAATCTTTTCGAAGTACCGGCAGGGTTGATGACTCGCGAGCTTTTTTCAGGTCATTTAGACTGCCTTTAAAATAAGGCTGATCTGTGAGTACGGATATAGCCGCCGCTCCACCCTTTTCATATTCCTGAGCATATGCTGCCGGATTCAGGTTTAGACAAATAGCGCCTTTAGATGGAGATGCACGTTTGATTTCCGCAATAATGTTAACTCCTGAAGGACCTGGCTTCTCGAATTTTTTAATAAACGGTCTTTTGTTATTCTTAATAGGAGTAAAAGCATCCTTACACAGTTGACTCTCTGAAATAAGTTTTTTTGCCTCTGCAATTTCTTCTTTTTTATGTTCAACTATTGCTTTTAGAAAGTCTTTTCCCATTTATCCATTTTCCTGTGTAAAACGAACAAGCTCTTCCATTTTTTCCATAGCCGCTCCTTTGTCAATGGAATTTTCAGCAAGCTTTATTCCTTCCCTGAAATCTTTTGCTTTTCCTGCTGCAACAAGTGCTGCGGAGGCATTTATCAATACTACATTGCGTTTTGGGCCTTTTTCTCCTTCAAAAATTCTTCTCGCTATTCTACCATTAGTTTCAGGATCTCCTCCTTTGAGATCCATTGGATCAGCTCTTGTTTCAAAAAATTGTTCGGGAGTTATATCGTAGGTAGTTACGAGATTATCTTTGAGTTCAGATATACGTGTAGGAGCACAAACTGAAATTTCGTCCAACCCGTCGTGTCCATGTACGACAAATGCGTGTTTTGTGCCGAGCATTCTCAAAGCATCGGCAAACATTTCAGTCAACTGAGGTGCATAGACTCCAAGAAGCTGGCAATTTGCACCTGCAGGGTTTGTGAGAGGCCCCAGCATGTTGAAAATACTACGAATCCCAACTTCTTTTCTTGCTTTGGCAGCATATCTCATTGCTCCATGATAAAGGGGTGCGTATAAAAAGCCAATGCCGATTTCCTGAATTGCTTCTTCCACTATTTCCGGATTTGTATCCAGTTTTACTCCCAGAACTTCAAGAAGGTCAGCACTGCCGCATTGGCTTGACACAGAGCGATTTCCGTGTTTGGCTACCGTTACTCCACAACCAGCAACAACAAAAGCAGTTGTGGTTGAAATATTAAATGTTTGAGCAGCGTCTCCACCGGTTCCGCATGTGTCCACCACATTAGGGGATGAGACCTGAATGCGCAGAGCTTTTCTGCGCATGGCTCGAGCTGCACCGGCCAGTTCTTCAAAGGTTTCGCCTTTGGTGGCCAAAGCGGCCATAAACGCAGCAATCTGAGTGTCAGTAACATTACCTGAAAATATCTCAGTAATCATTTGAGACATTTCAGCTTCGCTCAAATCATTTCTCTGAATAATTTTTTGAAGATTTTCCCGAAACATAATTGCTATTCTCCTTTTTTACCGAGTCCTTATCCCTGGGTTATGTAGATTTATCAATCAATTGAAAAGGGTTAAGGATTGATATATTTTTTTAGTTGTTGATAGAAATTTTGATGAGAACCAAAGGTATAAAGAATAAGAGAGTTTTCTATAATTTCATATGCCAAAAGAATTAACGATTGCATGGACTTAAATTTATATACTCGAACCCCGCTTAGATCACCAATTTTCATGGTTCCTGTTTCCGGGTCTTGAATTATTTCACGAACTGCCTTATCTAAATCTTTAATTTGGTTCTTATGTAGCTTTTTTTTCTGTTTGGAAAACAAAGGGGACTGAATGATTTTATTTATTTTAATCATTCGCCTTCTCCGAAAACATACGAGGTTCCAAGTCCAGCTTTAATTTGCTCTTTTGCAACGAGAATTTCCTGAATAAATGGCAATGGCAGATCTGGATTTTCTTCAATTATTTGTCCAATGCTTGCCCAATATTCAATTTGACCGGCAATAGATCGTTTAAATATTTTTGATTTAACTTTGGCTTTTATTACAAGATTATCTGATATTTTAACGGCTGTTGGCATAATCATACTCCATTTTTATAATTCATATTATGTAATAAGAACAATATGAACCATAAGACAATATTTTGCAACTATTAATTTCAAATCATTAAATTACAACTTGCGTGATTTGAATTGAATTCTATTCTTGACTTGGAATTATTCTAATGTTAGATGTATATCATATTATGAGCATAAAAAAAAAATTAGCCGAACTTAATAAAAAAGGATACACATTAACAATACAACGCCATGCTGTTCTGGAATACCTGTATGAGAATCGCACACATCCAACGGTAGAGGAAATTTACTATAGTTTAAAGGAAAAATTTTCTGCGATTTCAAAGGCTACGGTTTATAACACCTTAGAACTTTTAAAGAATTATGGTCTTATTCAGGAAATAACGATTGAAAAGAGAAAATTGCATTTTGACTACGAAGTCAAGCCTCATCATCACTTCTTCTGTCACAAATGCAATCGTGTTTATGATGTTAATGTAGAGGGATGCCCGCTTGCAGGAAAAAAAATGATAGATGGGCATAAAATTGAGGAGTTGAGGCCGTATATCATTGGCATCTGCTCGAAGTGTTTAAAAAAAGGGATGATGTCTTGTGTGGATAAGAAATAATAATTTTAAAATGGTGAATTAACAAAAAAGGAGGTCATGTATGAAGAAATTCTTTGTCTTTTTTTTCGTTTCCATGATGACGCTGCTATTTATGGCAGGCATTGCTTCAGCAAAAGATGGAAAAGTTTGCATCGGGTGCCATAAGGCTGTTACACCACTGTTGGTTAAGGATTGGGAGAGCAGCAAACATAGTAATAACGACGTTGCCTGTAATATCTGTCATGGATCCGAGCACAAGAGTAAAAAAACATCCCACCTGGCTAAGATGCCTGACGAGAATACCTGTGCGGAGTGTCATGAGCAACAGTTTAATCAATTTACTAAAGGAAAACACAATTTGGGCTGGACGTCTTTAAATGCTTTGCCGGTTACACATATGGAACCTGATGAACTGATGGAAGGCGGTAAAGGTTGCGGCGGATGTCATAATATGGGCGTAAAGTCAGAAGCTCAGAAAAAGGAATTGCGAGACAAAGGTTATACCTACCGAACAAATTCCTGCGATGAATGTCATACACGGCATACATTTTCTAAAAAAGAGGCACAGGATCCCAAAGCATGCCAAACATGCCATATGGGGTTTGACCATCCGCAGTGGGAGATGTATGAAAGCTCCAAACACGGAGTTAGATATCAGATGAAGGAGATGGGAAAACTACCCAAAGATGCGGCCGCTCCTACCTGCCAGTTCTGTCATCTACCAAACGGAACTCATACCAACAAAGTGGCCTGGGGATTTTTAGGTGTAAGGCTTCCCCTGCCAAACGATAAACAATGGGCAGAAGATCAGACCACAATTCTTAAAGCGCTTGGAGTATTAGATCCTGAGGGAAAACCCACTGCCCGGCTGGATGTCGTTAAAGCTGCTGATCTAACACGGCTGACCGAAGAAGATTGGCAGATTGAGCGAAAAAAGATGATAAAAACCTGCAAAAAATGCCATTCTGAAAAATATGCCAGGGGAGAGCTTGAAAAAGGCGATCAGATGATCAAAAAGGCAGATCGCTTAATGGCAAAAGCCATCAATATTGTAGCTGACCTGTACAAAGACGGTATTTTGAAAAAACCGGCACATTACACTTATGCCTATCCTGACTTTTTACATTTTTACCAAACAGGAGGTTCCTACGTCGAACAGGTACTCTTCAAGATGTATATGAAACACAGAATGAGGACATATCAAGGAGTTTTTCATGCCAATCCCGATTATTCCTACTGGTATGGATGGGCGCCTATGACCAAAGCTTTGGATGAAGTCAAGAAACTTGCCGAAGGTTTGAGATGTAAGGCCAAGCTCAAGCAATAAAGGAGCCGATGTTATGGGTGAAAAGATAGAAGTGGGATGCGCAAGACCCCTTGGGGGAACTGTGGAATCTTCTTCAGATGAAAACAGGCAAACAACTAAAAAAGAGGTAATAAAAATGAGCGTACAAGTGGGAAAAAAGGCGCCGGACTTTCAGGCCCCAGCGTTTCACGAGGGGCAAATTAAACAGATCAAACTTTCCGACTATTTGGGCAAATGGGTATTGATCTGTTTCTATCCCGGGGATTTTACCTTTGTTTGACCTACAGAACTGACGGCAGTTGCCGCCAATTATGAAGAACTCAAAAAATTAGGGATTGAAGTCTTTTCAATGAGCGTGGATAGTGTTTTCAGTCATAAAATCTGGCAGGAAGAGGAGCTATCCAAAATGATAGAGGGAGGTGTTCTCTACCCGATGCTTTCCGACGCAGGGGGTAAGGTGGGAAAACTCTACGGAGTTTATGACGAGGATGCAGGAGTAAATATTAGAGGGCGTTTTATTATTGATCCCGATGGCATTATCCTGGCTATGGAGGTGCTAACTCCTCCGGTGGGAAGAAATGTTGCTGAACTGATACGTCAGGTTCAGGCGTATCAGCATGTTCGTGAAACAGGAGAGGTTATGCCATCCGGATGGCAGCCAGGAAAACCGACTCTTAAACCTGGGCCGGATCTGGCGGGCAAAGTATGGAAGGTATGGAAACCTGAAAAGATCTCTTGATAAAATAACAAATCTAAAAAGGAGGCAAGAACTATGACCAGGAAACTCCAGATTTACAAGTGTAAGATCTGCGGTAACATCGTAGAAGTCCTCCACGAAGGGGCTGGAGCGCTTGTGTGCTGTGGACAGCCCATGGTACTCCGTGAAGAGAACGCTGTGGATGCCGCTAAGGAGAAGCATGTGCCCGTGGTGGAAAAGACGGCAGGTGGCGCCAGTGTAAAGGTAGGAAGCGTTGCACACCCAATGGAGGAGAAACATTATATTGAATGGATCGAAATTATCGCAGATGGGAAAGCTTACCGTCAGTTTTTAAAACCTGGAGATGTACCGGAAGCAACATTTGATATTGAGGCAGAAAATGTAACAGCCCGTGAGTATTGCAATCTGCACGGGTTGTGGAAAGCATAATTGCAGAGTAAGCGCTTAGGAGGTTTCCATTGGAGAAACAGGCATTGATTGACATGTTAAACAGAGATATAGCCGATGAGCATGCAGCTATTATACGCTATCTCGTTCATGGTTACATGGAAGGGGAAGACACACCTCTGGGTGCGAGCCTCCTTTCTATCACCAGGGAGGAAATGTGGCATATGCACTGGCTGGGGATGATCATAGGTAAACTGGGAGGTGAGCCCAACTTTACACCTGCTCCATACCCCTATGATCCGACCAGTCGGGCCACGATGCTCAGATCCTACATAGAATACGAGGAGAAACTGATACCTCATTACAACGAAGAAGTGAATAAAGTTGATGATCTTCACATCAG
>DAOWEW010000002.1 GCA_030638305.1 Desulfobacteraceae bacterium | reverse complement strand
ATGTGGGAAGAAAGGTGCCTGTTGGTCTGAAACATCTTGAGAGTAGAATGAAGCAAACCGGACATCTTGAAGCAAATACATCTTTAACGGAAAAATTTTTAAAACAAATGCTTCAAGAAAAGATTGTATCCACAGACTTCGATAATGCCAAAAATGATGTTAAGAATCTATTGAAAGATCTGTCATCACTTGAACTCTGGTCTAAAGAGTTTTTCAGATTTGTATGCGATAAAATTATAACAGCTCAATGATTTGTGCCACCCGTCGTTTTTCCGAAAATTTTCAACCTGTGCGGTTAGGATTTACCCTGTGTTGTCAATGAGTTGATGTTATGAAGGAGACGTTGTATGGACGGCTTTTATGCCGCCCACCAAATTGATTCGTCCACGTTCCTTAGATGTCACAGCAAAAAATATGCCGAATGGTATTGTTATGAAACAGCAGATTAAAGATCAGGCACATATAATTTTAGATAGTATTGCGGACGGAGTTTTTACCGTTGATCTTGAATGGAAGATTATCTCCTTTAACAGAGCTGCCAAGGAAATAACCGGCATAAAAAAACATGAGGCAATCGGAAGACACTGCTGGGAAGTTTTTAGAGCCAGCATATGTGAGCAGGGCTGCAAGCTGAGAAAAACCATGGAAACAGGCTATCCTTTTGTAAATCAGTCAATATTTATTGTCAATTCCGCAGGTGAACGAATTCCAGTTAGCATATCAACAGCTCTTTTGAAAAACAATAACGGTAAAATAATAGGCGGGGTTGAGACTTTCAGGGATTTAAGTGTTGTGGAAGAACTGCGCAAGGAACTGGCCGATAAGCATACCTTTCATGATATTATAAGTAAAAGCAAGGAAATGAAACGTCTATTCGGTATGCTGGAACTTATTGCTGAAAGTGATACTACAGTCCTTATTGAGGGAGAAAGCGGCACAGGAAAAGAACTTTTTGCAAAAGCAATCCACTCACTTGGCAATAGAAAAAAAGGTCCTTTGATCACCATTAACTGCGGCTCTATACCAGACAGTCTTCTTGAATCCGAATTATTCGGATACAAAGCCGGTGCCTTTACAGATGCAAAAAAAGATAAACCGGGACGTTTGGCTCTGGCCGAAGGCGGTACTATTTTTCTGGATGAAATCGGAGATATTTCACAATTACTTCAGGTAAAGCTCCTGCGTGTCTTGCAGGACAAAATCTATGAGCCTCTCGGAAGTATCTCATCCGTTAAAGCAAATGTGAGGATTGTTGTGGCCACAAATAAGAACCTGGAAAAACTTGTAAAAGATGGAGTTTTTAGAGATGATCTTTATTACCGTGTTAATGTAGTCAAACTTTTACTTCCTCCTTTAAGAAAACGAAAAGAAGATATATCCTTGCTATCTGAGCATTTTATCCGGAAATTTAACCGGTTGAATGACAGAAATATCCAGAGGATATCTTCTGAAGCTTTATCTATCCTTATGTCACATAACTTCCCTGGCAATATTCGAGAATTGGAAAATATAATTGAATACGCAAACCTGGTGTGTCAAAAAACAGTATTAGGAATCGAACATCTTCCTGAATATTTACATCAGCAATCAGATAATACGAAAACAGGCTTGCTCAGGGCTCTCCCTCAAAAAGAATTTTCATTTCATGATATTGAAAAAAAATTCATCTTTGAGGCCCTGAGGGAAAATAGCTGGAACAGAAGCGTAACCGCAAGAAAATTAGGGATTCACACTACAACTTTATGGCGTAAAATAAAACATCTGAAACTTGAAATTCCAGGAACAGATGGCAGATCGAAAAAATAACTGGGTTTTATTGCATATTTGCATTTATGCTTCCCTATCATTGCAATTTTGATATCATTATATTTTTATTTCGCACCTCTGTTTTAATGTTATCGTTCCGGATTTTCCAACCAATTCAATTAGTTATATTAATTATCTATTTATGCTGAGACTTGGCATGGGAAATGCTTTAACAATGATCATACAATCGCCTTTACCGAAAAACTTTTAAAAATGTTCTGAGTAATTTTAAGTTAGGAAATTAGAAGATGAAAGTAGCTGTCAGTTCCTATGGAAAGGATTTAAATTCGCAAATAGACCCGCGCTTTGGCAGATGTGCCTATTTTTTAATCGTCAATACAGATGATATGAGTTTTGAGGCTTTTGAGAATAAAGGTGTTTCATTAACCAGCGGCGCGGGAATTCAAGCTGCGCAGTTTGTAATTTCAAAGGGCGCTAAGGCCGTGATGACCGGCAACTGCGGCCCAAAAGCTGTTCAAACGCTTTCCGTAGCCGGTGTAAAATTGTTTACGGGGCATACGGAATCAGTAATACAAGCCTTGGAACAATATAAGAGTTCTGATCTTACCCCTACAATAAATGTCGAACAAGATGTATCCAACATCGCAGCAAATTCAGGAAGTGGAATGGGTGGTGGTGCCGGTGGAGGGAGAGGAATGGGCGGTGGCGGAGGAAGAGGAATGGGCGGCGGTGGTGGAAGAGGAATGGGCGGTGGCGGAGGAAGAGGAATGGGCGGCGGCGGCTGTGGAAGAGGAATGGGTGGCGGAGGAAGTGGAATGGGTGGTAGCAATAGAGATTTCGGTAGATAATCTTCTCATGAGAATTGCCGTGCCGATATGGAATGATAAGGTTTCGCCTGTTTTTGATACTGCCTCAAGGCTTTTGATTATTGATACAAAAGACCTGAATGAGGTGGCGCGTTTCAAAACATATCTTTACGAAAAAAATTTATCTCGAAGATGTCTTCGTATTCAGAAGCTTAAAGTGAATATTCTGATTTGCGGTGCTATCTCTCGTTCATTTTCAATGATACTTATGTCCGCAGGAATCAAAATAATCTCCGGGATATCCGGTAAAGTTGAAGATGTATTAAACGCTTATCTACATGATACCCTGTCAAATCCAAAGTTCCTGATGCCGGGATGTAATATTTTAACACAAATAAAGGAAATGAATTAAAATGAAAAAAATTGCAGTGATAGGTTGTGGCTCATACATGGATAGTGGTGATGGATGCCCGGGTGAATGGCGCTGTCTGAAAGCAGCATCTCTTGGCGATGGCAATTTCAAAGAACCGTCTCAGGTTGTAGCATTTGTAAAGTGTGAATGTCCGGGCCGTGCACTTGCTACAAATATGAAGATGGCAATAAAATTGTCTGAAATCAAGCCTGACGAAATATATTTAAGCTCCTGCTGTGTCAAAGCAGTACCCGGATGCCCTTATAGTGATCCGGAAGAAAAGGCCTTAAATATTGAAGACAAGACCGGAATCAAAGTGGTACTTGGCACTCACGATTACCATTAACCAACCAGAAATGGATTCTTATAATGATCATAAGTGTCGCAAGCGGAAAAGGTGGAACAGGCAAAACAACCGTATCTACAAATCTGGCCATGGCGATTGGGTCTGATGTTCAGTTGCTGGACTGCGATGTGGAAGAGCCAAATAGCCACCTTTTTATCAAACCTGTATTTGAAACAACCATTACAGTCACTACACCTGTTCCGGAAATAGATGAAAAAAAATGTAATTTCTGTGGAAAGTGTGACGAAATATGTCAATTCAAAGCTATAATCGTAATCGCCGGGACTACAGTGATGACATTTCCTGAGATGTGCCACAGTTGCGGAGGTTGCGAAAAGGTCTGCCCTGAAGGCGCTATAAAGTATACAACCCGGGAATTAGGCATTATACAAAAGGGCTTCCGTGATGGTATAGAGTTTGTCCACGGAAAACTAAGGATCGGCGAAGCCATGTCGCCTCCATTAATAGAAAAGGTTCGTTCCTTTGCCAAGTCTGACAAATTCACCATTATAGATGCTCCCCCGGGAACATCATGCCCGGTCATAGCAGCCATGAAGGGGGTTGATTTTGTTCTTCTTGTTACTGAGCCCACACCATTCGGTCTGCATGATTTAGAATTAGCCGTTGGTGCAGTTAAGATATTAAACATACCATGTGGACTGGTAATTAATCGCTCAGATATAGGAGATGATAAAGTTAAAAATTTTGCAAAAAAGGAAGGTCTGCCGGTTCTTTTGGAAATACCTTTTGACAGAAAGATAGT
>DAOWEW010000227.1 GCA_030638305.1 Desulfobacteraceae bacterium | reverse complement strand
CCCCTCCTAAATGGGTCCAGCCTGCTCTTATCTCCAGAATCAAAGTCATGGCAAAGATGAACATTGCGGAAAAACGTCTTCCACAGGACGGGCGTCTTGATGTAAAAATAGGCAACCAGGAGATCGACGTACGCGTTTCAACAATCCCGACCTCGTTTGGAGAGCGTGTGGTGATGAGACTTCTTAACAAATCAGGTTCATTTCTCAGACTTTCGGATATCGGCCTGGATTCCGAACGTCTTGATCTCCTGAAAGATCTTGTTAAATCGCCAAACGGTATTATCCTTATAACCGGACCCACGGGAAGCGGCAAAACAACAACGCTGTATGCAATCCTGTCATCCATAAACAAACCCGAGATCAACATTATCACCATAGAAGACCCTGTTGAATATCAGCTCAAAGGGATTAGCCAGATACAGGTTAATTCCAAGATAGATCTTACCTTTGCGCGTGGTCTTAGATCAATTGTCAGACAGGATCCTGATATCATACTAATAGGTGAAGTGCGGGATAAAGAAACAGCGGAAATAGCTGTTCAGTCAGCACTTACAGGACATCTTGTATTCTCGACACTTCATACAAACGATTCTGCAAGCGCTATTACCCGACTTGTTGATATCGGCATCGAACCTTTTTTAATTTCGTCTTCTGTTATAGCAGTTGCAGCGCAAAGACTGGTCAGAGTTCTTTGCCACGACTGCAGAGAGCCGTTCATTCCTGATGATATGGCTCTTAAAAGTGCTGGCATTACACCCGAGCAAGTAAAAAATACCAGGATTTACAAAGCAAAAGGATGTGAAAAATGTTTTAATACCGGCTATAGGGGAAGGCTCGGTATTTTTGAAATAATGGTTCTAAAAAGCAAACTAAAAAGCCTGATACTTAAAACCTATGATTCGAACCTGATAAAAAAGGAGGCATTAAATCACAACATGCTCACATTGCGCCAGGACGGCATACAAAAGGTTTTAAAAGGTATCAGCACAATTGAAGAGGTTTTGAGGGTCACGCATAAATAACTGCGGGGTTCAGGGTTCAGGGTTCGGTAAAAAATTTAAGGTGTACTTTTTGATTAAGAATTTTTTCGTGATAGAGTTTATCGAAGAAAGTTGTTAATCCTTTCAATTGCATTGGATCAAGATTGTAGTTCAATAGCTCATAGTATTTTCTACAGATTGCGATATCTATTCCAAGAATTTCCGAAGCTTTTTTTGCAATATCTTTTAGATTCTTATTTCCTTCTTCTCTGGAGACATTAAATATTTTTGTTATTAATGATACGACTTCCGGTCTTTCATCTGCAAATGATTTTCTCACCGCCCATAAGGCAAAAACAAATGGCAAGCCTGTTAATTCCAGCCACATTTCACCAAGATCATAAATATGGTCGAAATGAACATGCCAGTTTTCTTTTAAAGCTTTGTCGCCGATAATAAGCGCTGCTTCAGCATGTTTTTTAATTTCATCCGGGCATTGAATCGGTCTTGTTTCATATACAGGTTTTATTTTTTTTATTGAAAAAAGAAGTTTTATCAGCTCCGCTGCTGCCGCAGACTTGTCTGTAATTATTACCTTTTTATTATCTAACTTCTCAAAGGGCTTTTTGCTTACAAGAATGACACTCATAACTTTTCCAAAGCATGCTATTGACAAATCGGGCAAAAGCAGCCATTCATCCTGGTGTTTTGCATAAGCAATAGATGATACAGGGCTTATATCAAGCTCGTTTTTTGCCATCATATTATTCAAAATTGAAGGAGGTGCGCTTACAATTTTCAACCAGTCGAATTTCGGGCATTTATCTATTTCATAATATACCGGAGCTGCATTCATATAAACTATACGACCCAAATTGATATTGAGAACGGTTAAGTTGTTTTCAAATTGATATTTCATTTATTGTAATACCGTTTTACAAGATCCCTTAAAATCCGCATTTACAAGAGCTTGCTGAAGCTCTGATTTGTTCGAAACACTGACCGGCACATAAACAAAAGCAGCACGTTTTCCAGGCGCCAGAGATCCAAACATTTCACCAAGTCCTAATGCAGTTGCGCCGTTTACTGTTGCCATTGCAAGGAGTTCAGCCGGCGGTATTGAAGGAAAAGATTTTGATACAAAAGCCATTTCATCGAATATACTTAATGACTTTGTACTGGCCAGGCTATCTGTACCAAGGCAGGGCTTTAGTCCGGCTTTAAGCATACCTGTAAGATCAGGCATCATATCGTGAAGATTGAAGTTGCTTCTTAAACAGAGACATACACGGACATTGTGGCGTAAAAGTATTTCAAAATCCTTTTCTTTTGCATGAACAAGATGTACGGCTATAGTATTTTCGTCAAGAACTCCGAGATCCTCAAGATATTGAACAGGAATTTCAACCGGCAAATTCCAGCCTGAAAAATCAATTCCCCTTTCCGTCATAAAATCAGCCCAAATGCCTTTTCCTGTTGTCAGAAATATGATTTCATCTTCCGACTCTGCGAGGTGAATGGAAAACGGGATATTTTCTCTACGTGTTCTCTTCTTTAAATCTACAAGAAGTTCAGGGGACATGGTGTGTGGTGCATGGCCTGCGATGGATTTTATAAACGTTTTTTCGCTGTAACATTTGATGTCTTGATGCAAATCATTTCCAAGAAATTCTCTAAACCATACACCGGCGAGACTGGAATTTGATACTATTTCCCATGTCAGGCCAAGTGTGGATATTTCACCAATAACTCCGCAACCGGATTCAACAAGCTCTTTGACACCATTTATTGCAGCGGTTTTAAGATGTTCCGAGCCGGCTGAGTTGCGCAAATTAATTAAATTTTCAACCCAGTTCCTGAATCCTTTTTCAGGTAAAACTTTATCCTTTAAAGCACAAAGTTCAAGATGGGTATGGGTGTTTATCAGAACCGGCAAAATCGCCCCTGGGCCATAATCAATAATATGCCCAATAATATGTCCGCTGCATGAACACCGGCCAACATCCTTAATCAATCCTGAATCAACATGTACAAAACCATCCCGGATAATTGTATATGGGTCGCTTACCACCCATCCGGCTTTGTGTATAACTGAACAATTGGCTGTTTCAGGGGAATTCATAGCTTGTATCAATTTTATTATAGAAGCAATCCCTCTGAGCTGCTTTGTAGCCGGTTTCCTGAATCAAACGGATTATTTCTTTTTTTGACAGCATGAATTTTACTCCTGCTGCGGCTACAACATTTTCTTCTATCATTGTACTTCCAAGATCGTTTGCTCCAAATGCAAGTGCAAGCTGTGCAATCTTGTCTCCCTGTGTTACCCATGATGCCTGAATGTTTGGTATGTTATCCAGAAATAATCTACTGACGGCAAGTACTCTAAGATACTCTACAGATGTAGCTTTCTTTGTTTTCATATGAGTATTGTCAGGCTGAAAAGTCCAAGGGATAAATGCTGTAAAACCGCCTGTATTATCCTGCAGATTGCGAATTTTCATGAGATGTTCAATTATATGTTCCGGCTTTTCCATATGTCCGAACATCATTGTTGCAGTTGTTCTAAGCCCGCAATTGTGAGCTGTTTTCATGACTTCGAGCCATTTATCAACAGAGCATTTATTGGGGGATATTTTTTTCCTGATTTCATCCACAAGTATTTCAGCGCCGCCACCCGGGATAGAGCCCAGTCCTGCATCAATGAGTTTATTTATGGTATCTTCCAGAGACAGAGAGGATTTTTCCGCTATAAAAGCTATCTCAGGTGGAGAGAATCCATGTATATGAATAGGGAAATTGTTTTTTATGAATTTCAAAAGATCAATGTAGTAATCAAGCGAGAGAGAAGGATTGAGTCCGCCCTGAAGAAGAATCTGGGTTCCTCCGAGAGACAGAGTTTCTTCGATTTTTTCTTTAAGCTCTTCTTTTGATATTACATAAGCATCCGCATGGCCCGGAGGGCAATAAAAGGCACAAAACAGGCATCCTGAAATACAAACATTTGTATAATTTATATTTCGGTCAACTACAAAAGTAACAACAGGTTCCGGGTTCAGGGTTTGTCTTTTCTTGTTTGCCAGGTTGGCCAGTGTAAGAAGTTCAGCCTCGTTAAGCAATGTCAGCGCTTCTGATGAGTTAATACGTTCATTTGATGCAGCTTTTTCTATTGTTTTATCTAACGAATTCATAATTAACTACGGTTGTCGGTTGTCGGTTGTCAGTTCACGGTTGTCGGTTAACAGGTTACAGTTGTCGGTTAACAGTTTTATGTTTTTATCAACCGTGAACCGTTTTATAAAAAGAATCACGTTCAACCGGTATGAAACCTGCCGAAGATATAAGATGTTCCATCTGGGCACGGGTTAAACCTTTTGCTGATTTTGCTCCTGCCATATGTGTAATCTTTTCCTCAATTATTGTGCCATCCAGATCATCGGCTCCAAATGAAAGAGCAACCTGTGCCAGCCTTTCGCCTATCATAACCCAATATGCTTTTATATGGCTGAAATTATCAAGCATAAGACGCGCCAGGGCTATGTTCTTT
>DAOWEW010000023.1 GCA_030638305.1 Desulfobacteraceae bacterium | reverse complement strand
TGTTCCATGCATCCAGATTGAATGTCCATTCCTGCCTGTAATTCGATCAAGAAGGTTTGGATAATCTGTAGGAAAGGCTCTTGTCCCGTATATAGAAGCAAGATCTTGTTTTTGATACTTTTTTGTAAAATAATAAACCCCCTCTGGTGTTTTCTTGTCGCCTGAAATCAATTTTGCTCCAGGCACTTCACCGGTTGAGCACCTGAATTTATCAATTTTTTTATATATTTTCCCATCATATTTATACAAAAATAAGCTCTGAGTATTTTTTTCAACCACTATAGCATAGTTATTGCCTTGTTCAGTCCCTGATGCAATAAGCATGGCCGGTTTAAGTTTTGCATCGGCTTGTTGATTATGCGATACAGCAAAAGCTGGTGTTATACTCAACAAAATAAGCAACAAAGACAACAAGCTACATATAGTGCGAATCAAAATCATCTCCTTAAATTTTAGCAATTCAATAGTATAGAGTGCTTTTTTTTCAAATTTTCATCCACGTTCCTTATTTGCCAATCCAAGATGCCTGTATGCTTCTTTTGAGGCCTTTCTGCCGGAAGAGGTTCTTGTAATCATTCCAATTTTTAAAAGATAGGGTTCAACAACATCCACAAGCGTATCTGTTTCTTCGAGAAGTGTCGCAGCAATTGCTTCAATTCCAACAGGCCCTCCGTTATAAAATTCAATTATTGTTTTCATATAACGACGGTCAAGACCGGTAATTCCCTTCTCATCAACTCCCTCCAACTGCAGGGCAGCCACTACATTTTTTTTTGTAATTTTACCATCTGACCGGACTTGTGCGTAATCTCTTACCCTTTTTAACAGGCGGTTAACGATTCTTGGGGTTCCTCGTGAACGTCTTGAAAGCTCAACAGCGCCGTCCTTATCTATATGAACATCAAGCAAAGCAGCAGAACGTCTGGTAATTTTTACCAGATCGCTTTCGCTATAAAAATCAAAACTCCTGAAAATGCCGAACCGATCCCTGAGAGGTGCGGATAACAGGCCTACTCTTGTGGTTGCGCCGATTACAGCAAACGGCTTCAGATGGTATCTGTGACTTCTGGCATGTATTCCTTTGTCGAAAACAAAATCAACAGCAAAATCTTCCATGGCAGGATAGAGAAATTCCTCTACAATTTTTGGCATTCTATGTATTTCATCTATAAACAGGATACTTCTATCCTCTAAATTAGTTAGAATACCTATCAGGTCTCCGCCTTTTTCAAGCGCGGGCCCGGAAGTAACGGTAAGATTACTTCCCATTTCATTAGCAATAATATGCGCAAGTGTGGTTTTGCCGAGACCGGGCGGTCCATGAAAAAGTACATGGTCAATCGGTTCATTACGTTCCATGGCTGCTTCAATTGCGATTTTGAGAGTTTCAATTACTTCGGCCTGTCCAACGTAATCATTGAGATATTCAGGGCGCAAAGACTTAATTGCCTGTTCTTCATCAACGGGCAGACTTGTTACTGTAAGTATGCCCTGTTTATCTGAAGAATATTTAAGGATATCATCGGTCATGGAGTTTTTGTACCACGATATACTTCTTTAAAAAGCTCTTCAAATGTAGAAATATTTCTGTTGCGTTTTACTGCTTCAGCAATCATACGTTTTGCATCGTTGCCCTTGTGACCAAGCTGAGAAACCAGCACATTCAGCATCTGTGTTGAAATGTCTTCCGTGATCTGTATTTTTTCAGGCTCATCACTCGTAGTTAAAGCGAATTTATCCACCTTTCCCTTAAGTGTGGCAATAATTTTTTCGGCGGTTCTTGCTCCAATGCCTTTTAATTGTTTAAGTTTATCCGCATTTTTTGACTCAATGGCGCTTGCTATTTCATGGACGGGAATATTAAGCGCTTTGACCGCTTTAATGGGGCCTATATCTTCAACAGAAATAAAATGCTGAAAAAATTCTTTTTCGATTTCCAGATTAAAGCCGATTAACACAGGTTTTGGCTGTCGCTCAGCCTGGTGATAGTAAATATGAAAAGATATTTCTTCTCCTGTTGCCTTTGTTTTAAGAGTATCCATTACAATTGCAGGGAGCAAAATTTCATAACCTATTTGATTAGCAAGAATAACTATACGCTCTTTTTCTTTTTTTAATAGTTTTCCCTCAATATAACTTATCACAGATGCTCCGCTTGTTGCCCAATGTATTTTTTGTAACGAAACAAACCTATAAGCGACAGGCTCATAGCATCAGATGCATGGTAAGGTCTAATAGGAGTTGTCAAATTAACTAAGTGTCTTACAGCTTTTTCAAGCTGCATTTTAGTTGCGGTTCCATTTCCAGTCAAAACCTGCTTTGCTTCACGAACTGGAATCTCAATTGAAGACACCTCAGCCCTGCATCCGGCAAGAAGAACAATACCTGAAACCTTTCCCAGTATAATCCCGGATTTTGGATATTTTTCCAGAGAAAAAACATCTTCTACAACCATTAGATCCGGTTTTTCATCTTTTAAAATCAGGATAAGCTTAGAAAAGATTTGATCAAGACGGGCCGGCAAGGACATATTTTTCGAAGTATTAATGCAGCCATATGAAAAGCTATCGACCTTAAACCCCGTTCCTTTTACAATACCAATACCGGTTGCAGCCAGGCCCGGATCTATACCAATGACTTTTATCATACTGGATAGTAACGGTTTACGGTTGTCGGTTTACAGTTTTTTCAATGAACTCAGACCTCGTGACGTCCAAAATCAAAAATTTTATATTTACAACAGATACAATTAGTTGCATGTAAAATCGTCCAAAAAAATTCGTTAAAAATTACGAGGTCTGGAACTATGCAACGGCTGAAGCATTTTAACTGTAAACTGTGAAACGTAAACCGACAAACGTAAATGGTTACACCTATAATTTCTTTAATTTCTCTGTCGCTATCTTGGCTTCAGTAGAGTTGGAATATTTTTTCACAAGTTCCTTCAATCTACGACGAGCATTTGCTTTATCTCCAAGATTAAAGAATGCAAATCCCTGCTTCAGAAGAGAAGCCGGCATTTTATTTCCTTTTGGATATTTTTCTATAACTTTCTGATATTCA
>DAOWEW010000082.1 GCA_030638305.1 Desulfobacteraceae bacterium | reverse complement strand
CCCTGTGTAATGACAGCGCTATCCTCAAACAAAAGTTCCTGAACCTCTGCATAAACTGAAGAAAATATTACAATCTCAATGGTTCCATGCTGATCTTCCAGGATAATAAAGGCCATTGGATCGCCTTTTTTTGTCTTTATGTTCTTGATTTTAATAACAATGCCACAGATCCTGACAATTTCGCCATCGTTTTTTTCCTTTAAAGAAATTGTATTTGCATTGGTAAATTTATCCTGCAGATCCTCAAACTTTGTCAAAGGATGACCGGTTATGTAAAAGCCGATAGCTTCCTTTTCAAAAGCGAGAAGCTGTTTTTCATCCCATTCATCCATATCCGGCATTTTAGGAAGATTTATATCTTGCCGGTTTTCTCCCATATCGAATAATCTCATCTGGGGATCTGCTTTCTCTTTCTGAACCCTTTGACCATAATCAATGGCATCTTCCAGAGATGCTGTCATCTGTGAACGTTTAACTTTAGTAGAATCAAAAGCACCGCATTTAATAAGGCCTTCAAAAACTCTTTTGTTCACTTTTTTAAGATTCACACGTTCACAAAAATCAAACAAAGAAGAAAATCTTCCCTTTTTTCTATCGTCTATTATAGATTCAATAGCTCCTTCTCCAACATTTTTAACAGCTACCAGCCCAAACCTGATTTTCGAACCTATTACCGTAAATTCCTTGTCGCTTTCATTTATATCAGGAGGAAGTACTTGTATTCCGTGATGTCGGCATTCAGCTATATATTTTACGACTCCGTCAATTGAGTGAATCTCGCTGGTAAGCCACGAAGCCATAAATTCAACCAGAAAATGTGCTTTAAGAAAAGCTGTCTGATATGCAATAAGGGCATAAGCTGCGCTGTGTGACTTGTTAAATCCATAACCTCCAAATTTTGCAATAAGATCAAACAGTTTTTTGGCTTTTTGGGATTGGATACCTTTTTCTGTAGCCCCTCTTATAAAACGCAAACTTTGCGAAGCCATAATTTCAGGCTTTTTCTTCCCCATGGCTTTTCTTAAATCATCAGCTTCAGACATGGAATAACCGGCAATTGATGCCGCAATTCTCATAACCTGTTCCTGATACACAATAACTCCGTAAGTTTCTTTTAATATGGGTTCAAGCTCAGGCAAAAGATACACTACAGCTTTTTTCCCATGTTTTCTGTCCACATAATCATCAATCATTCCACTTTCCATAGGACCTGGACGATAAAGAGCGACAAGAGCTATAATATCATCAAAGCATTCCGGCTTTAACCTTACAAGCAGATCCTTCATGCCGGAACTTTCCAGTTGAAACACTCCTGTAGTATCACCTGAAACAAGAAGCTTGTAAGTATCAGGATCGTTTAGATTTATATCTAAAAGATCGGGAGGGGTGCCGTTCTGTTTGGCGATAAGAGACAGAGTATTTGCAATAACGGTAAGATTGCGAAGCCCAAGAAAATCGAATTTTACAAGCCCTATTTTTTCGACACATTGCATATTAAACTGTGTCAGAACTTCTCCTTTTTTACCCTTATATAACGGCAAATACTCCACAAACGGCTTGTCAGCAACAACAACACCGGCAGCATGAGTTGATGCATGTCGGGGAAGTCCTTCAAGAACGCGACAAATCTTCAGTAAATCGTCGATTTCCGGTTTTTGTTCTGCAATTGCCCCGATTTTGGGTTCCTGTTTCAGGGCATCATCCAGGCTGATATTCAAAACATCAGGAACCATTTTGGCTATTGCATCTACTTCACGCAGAGGTATATCCAGAGCACGTCCCACATCGCGTATCACAGCTCTGGGCTTTAGTTTTCCGAACGTAATAATTTGAGCTACGTAGTCACCACCGCCATATTTTTCAACCACATACCTAAATATTTCCTCCCTGCCGTTTATACAGAAATCAACATCAATATCAGGCATGCTTTTACGACCCGGATTAAGAAAACGCTCAAAGATCAAACCATGTTCAATTGGATCTAAAGCAGTAATTCCAAGAGAATAGGCAACAAGGCTGCCTGCTGCCGAACCTCTGCCCGGCCCCACAGGAATATCGTGTTTTTTGGCGTAGTTGATAAAATCAGCAACAATCAAAAAATATCCGGGAAACCCCATGGAATTTATGGTTGAAATCTCGTTATCTATACGTTCTTTATACTGATTTTCGTCAATATCAGGATTTTTTTCCTTAACATGCTTTATTTTTTCATTATATCCTTCCCGTGTTTTTTGCTCAAAAAACTCCTCAGCAGTCTGTCCTGATGGGGTTTCAAATTTTGGGAAGTGATAAGATTTAAAATCAAAATCAATATTACATCTTTTTGCTATACTGACTGTATTTTCTATGGATCCCGGATAGGTTTTGAAATAATTATGCATCTCTTCTCTTGATTTGAAATAGAGCTGATCGGTTCCAAATTTAAAGTGAGTCGGATCATAAATGCTTTTTCCAGTCTGTATACACAAAAGGACCTCATGAGCACGGGCATCTTCCTTATCAAGATAGTGGCAGTCGTTGGTTGCAACAAGAGGAATTGAAAGCCTTTTGCTCATGTCAAGAAGGGCCTTGTTTACTTTTTCCTGCACAGGTATCCCGTTATTTTGAATCTCAAGGAAAAAGTTGTCCTTACCAAAGATGTCAAGATAAGTATGCGCAGCCTCATCAGCTCCATCCAGCCTGTTCTCACTAATAAGCTTTGGAATTTCGCCGTGTAAACAAGCCGAAAGAGCAATAAGCCCTTTACTGTGCTGTCTTAATACATTCTTGTCAATTCGCGGTTTATGGTAAAAACCTTTGAATTGAGCAATTGTAGCGAGTTTACATAAATTGCGGTATCCTTCGGAAGTTTCAGCGAGAATGACGAGGTGGGAAAGCCCTTGATGATCTAACACGGTTTTATCAGTAAGGCTGCGCGGTGCAACATAATATTCGCATCCTATGATCGGTTTGATCCCTGCCTTACCGGCCTTCAGAAAAAATTCAAGAACTCCGAACATAGTGCCATGATCGGTAATGGCTACAGAATCCATTCCAAAATCAATTGCACGTTTTAAAAGGGCATCAATCCTTATTGCACCATCCAAAAGGCTGTATTGTGTATGAACATGAAGATGAACGAAAGGGGGAACGGTGTGAGTCATTGAGTTTTGATTTCATCCTGTTTAGTGCCTGAACGAAAACCCCGTTCAGGCACGGTTTTGGGTTGGTTTAATCAAGAGTATAGTT
>DAOWEW010000101.1 GCA_030638305.1 Desulfobacteraceae bacterium | reverse complement strand
GCCAGGCTCAGGGGGCTATGTCGGTTTTGCTGGCGGAAGATAAAAGTGACTTACTGGAACGTGATATATTAGTTAAAATCGGGCGTACTCTTTACGCCGATGTAATACTGGTAGGGCATGTTTATCGATTCAGGGATAGGGTAGGGACGCAGTATTCAGTTGATTCGCCTGCTTCTGTTGCATTTGATATTCATCTTATAGATGTTTCAAAAGGCAATATGTTGTGGGTAGGTCATTTTGATGAAACCCAGCGTCCATTAAGCGAAAACCTTTTTAAAATCGGCACATTTTTAAGAAGAAAGGGGATCTGGATTACCGCAGAAGAGATGGCTGTTTCAGGTCTCGAAGATGTGCTTCAGGCATTTCCAAAACTATGATTATTATACCTGCAGTTGATATAAAAAACGGTAAATGTGTCAGACTCCTTCAGGGGCGTATGGATGAAGAAACAGTATTTTCTGATAATCCTGCGGCTATGGCAAAGAAGTGGGATTTGCAAGGAGTTGAAATTATTCACGTAATTGATCTTGACGGTGCTTTTAAAAAAAGTCCTCAAAATTTTAATTCAATCAAAAAAATAGTTGAAAGCGTTGACGCCCATATTCAGGTTGGAGGTGGAATAAGGGATAGAGATACCATAAGCATGTTTATTGATATCGGGGTAAAAAGGGTAATTATCGGAACCGAGGCAATTAACAACCCCTGTCTAATTAAAAATGCCTGCCGGGCATTTCCAGGTCAGATTATTGTTGGGATAGATGCACGCAACGGATTTGTTGCTATTGAGGGATGGACTGAGACAACACAGGTTAAAGCCGTTGATCTGGCAAAGCAATTTGAAGATTGTGGTGTTGCAGCAATAAACTTTACCGATATACATAGAGATGGCATGCAGACCGGTCCGAATATCGAAGAAACAAAACGTCTCGCAGAGGCTGTATCAATACCGGTAGTTGCTTCAGGCGGTGTTTCAACAATAGAAGACATAAAAAATTTAATGCCTTTAAGAGAGGCAGGGGTAGTTGGAGTTATTACCGGAAGAGCACTATATAGCGGGACACTGAACCTTAAAGAAGCTATTGAAGTTTCAAAGATAAGGAAAAATTAAGTCGCGACTGATTAAAATATGAAACCGTGAACTGTAAACCGACAACCGTTACATATTTTTAATATCGTACCTTGACATCAATATTATTGATAGTTATTTTGTAAGGTTAAAATAATTAATAATATTAAAGAGACCTTTGAAGAATGTTCAATTTTGCTAAACTTCATTCCATTTAAGAACGTGGACGAAATAACTTCTACGTTTCTTAATCTCCTACCGTTATCACCTTTTTTCCCTATTTCATAGTTTGCCGGGGGGGTACTTTTATTGGCAGTTTTTATTCCCGAAGATAAGGTTTCAGAAATTAGAAATAGTGCTGATATCGTAGATATTATTTCAGAACTGGTTCTTCTGAAAAAAGTTGGAAGGAATTATGTTGGCCTTTGTCCGTTTCATACCGAAAAAACACCGTCCTTTACTGTAAGTCCCGAGAAACAAATATTTTATTGTTTTGGCTGTGGTACCGGTGGAAATGTATTTAACTTTTTGATGAATCATGAAGGCCTTTCATTTTTTGAGACGGCAAAAATGCTTGCGAGCAGATATGGCATTGAGATTCCGGTTCAGGCAATGTCGTCAGAGCAAAAAAGGCGGATTAGCGAAAGAGAAAGCTTGCTTGCTGTAAATAAACAGGCGATGGGTTTTTTTAAACATAGCCTTTTAAGCGATGCTGAAGGAAAAATAGCTTTAGAATATCTCAAGAAACGTGGAATGAGAGAAGATACTATTGCTGTATTTAATCTGGGGTTTGCTCCTGCAGGCTGGGATAATATTATAAATTATTTTTCAAAAAAAAACATATCGCATGAACTTGTTGAAAAATCAGGTTTGATTATTAAAAGGGAGGGCAAAAAGGGCTATTATGACCGTTTCAGAAATCGTATAATATTTCCGATTTTTGATGTCAGCAGGCAAGTGTCGGGTTTCGGAGGACGTGTAATGGACGATTCCCTGCCTAAATACCTGAATTCTCCCGAGACATATGTTTATAACAAAAGTCGATCTCTTTATGGATTGCACATCGCAAAAGAGCATTGCCGGGCAAGTGAAACGGTTTACATCGTTGAAGGATATTTTGACCTGTTGGCATTACATCAGCATGGAATTCTTAACTCCGTAGCAACACTCGGTACTTCACTAACTCAGGGGCATGTCCGGATTCTTAGAGGATTTGTTGGTAAAAATGGCAGATTTGTTCTGGTTTATGATTCTGATGCAGCCGGCATTAAGGCAGCAGAGCGAAGCATAAAGGTTTTCGATAAAGAATATGTTAATGCACAAATTCTTGTATTACCAAAAGGATATGATCCTGATTCATATCTTTTTGAATTTGGATATAAATCCTTTATGGATGCTGTTTCAGAAGCTAAAGGTATAATTCTTTTTCTTATTGACTCTGCTGTAAAGAAGTACGGGCTTTCCATTGAAGGGAAAATTCGTATCATATCGGACATGAAACAGCCCCTGGCTCATATTAATGATAGTGTTGAAAGATCTTTATATATCAAAAAGCTTGCAGAAATTATAGGAATTGATGAAGTATCAATCCTGGAAAAGGTGAGAACAATATCCGGGAATAAAAGCATCAAACCAAATAAAGATTTGTCAGACAAAACGCAGGATAGAAATCCTGTCTTAAAGGGGGACAGGCACGAAAGAAAGATTATTGCAATGATGCTTCAATTTCCCGAAATATTACCTGAAATTATTTCGCGTAATATACTTGATCATTTCGAAGATGAATCCTTAAAGCTAATCGGTCAAATAGTTCTGAAGCAGGGAGAACATGAGAACGTTCGGGATGAATTGCATGATGTGAGTCCCCGGGGCAACGAAATGGTATCTGATATCGTTAACAGTATTGACGACAGGGAAAAAAGAAGTATTGTTGCCTCGTTGTCGATTGGTGAAGATAAGTGGGGCCGTGAAGGCTGCCTCAAGTTGTTATCGCAATTTGAGTTATTCCGAAATCGTCAAAAAAAAACTTTATTGCAGAAAATAAAGGCAGCAGAGGAGTGTAACGACCATGAGTTGCTTTTAGAGCTGTCTCAAAAATTGTTAAAGGAAAAACAAATTCAGGTTATGCAAAGCGCTAAGCTAAAAGTTTCGACCTGTGCGGTTAGCTTTTAGCCATTAGCTTTTGGATAAAACTGTTCAACATCCTATTTACCTCATTGACCTGTTGATTAAGTTCTCCAAAATCTCTCATTTCCACACCTTTTCAATGCTAACGGCTAACCGCACAGGTTGAAAAGTTTTGTAATACCTGAGTTGAGTGATTTTTTGCGAAGAGATGTGCTGATATCTTGATGCAGCAAGGTTTTCGAAAACCGCAGGCATACCCGTGGATATGTTGAGGATTTTCGCGAATCCTTGATGCGCAAGAGATTAGTGCAGGTCGAGTAAAAAATCGCTCAATTCAGGTATTAGTTCTGAAGTCATTAGGAGACTGAAATATATGGCAACTAAATCCGCTGCAACACAGAAAAAAGTAAAAAAGATTAGTAAACAGGCATTGAACAAACTGATTGTAAAAGGTAAAAAACAGGGTTCTTTAACTTATGACGAGATTAACAAGGTATTTCCGGAAGAGATGTTATCTTCTGATAAATTTGATGAAACTCTGATGATGTTTGACGATCTTGATATTGAGATCGTGGATCAAAAAAAATGCAATGTAGCGGAGAACAGGGTAAAATCAAAAGGAAAAAAGGGGGAAACCGAATCTGTTGCTTCTGATGATTTTGGCGCAGTAACCGATCCTGTCAAGATGTATCTGCGCGAGATGGGGTTTGTTACCCTTTTAAGCAGGGAAGAAGAGGTTGTAATAGCCAAGGAGATTGAGGAGGGCGAACAATTTGTTTTAAGGTCGCTTATAGGTACTACTGCCGGAATGGAATGCCTTTTAGATTTAGGGGAACGTATTGAAAGTGGTAAACTTCGTCCAAAACATGTGTTAAGAGATGTTGACGAAGGCGATGGATATGTTGATGAAGTATTACAAACCGAGAAATTTTTAAGCACCATTTGTTCGATTGAAAAGATTGACAAAGAAAATCAAGCATACAGGGAACAACTATTTTCATCACAATTAGATCTGTTTGAACAGAGTAGCATTAGAAATTATATAACTCGCAGGGATAATAAGATATTCGACCTGTTAAAAAAATGGCGTCTCGAAGGGAAGATAATAGATAAAATAGAGAATATTATAAGAGGCCGGATAAAATGGTTTGATTCCATGGATAAAAAAATTTCTATGTATGCAGATACATTTAATGTGTCAGCCGATGAACTGTGCGACAATTTAAAAACAGAGACGGAATTTGTTCAATGGATTGAGGATAGTTGTGATTTGACTGTGGATGAGAGAACTTTATTATTATATACGGAACTTAAAAAGATCCATGGGGAGATAAAAGAAAGAGAATATGCAATAAAGATTAACTGCCGGGCTTTAAAAAAGATCATGTCAGGTGTTGATGAAGGACGCGCAAAAGCGAAAGCAGCCAAGAGTGAGTTGACCAGGGCGAATTTACGACTGGTTGTCAGTATTGCAAAAAAATATACCAATAGAGGTCTTCAGTTCCTTGACCTGATTCAGGAAGGCAATATTGGCCTTATGAAGGCGGTGGATAAATTTGAGTATCGCCGTGGTTATAAATTCAGCACATACGCAACATGGTGGATACGGCAGGCCATAACAAGGGCAATTGCAGATCAGGCAAGAACTATTCGAATTCCGGTACATATGATAGAAACAATTAATAAGCTGATCCGTACATCAAGATATCTGGTGCAGGAGTTTGGGCGTGAGCCTAAGCCTGAGGAGATAGCAGATAAGATGGAAATACCTATTGATAAGGTTCGCAAGGTGTTAAAAATTGCACGAGAACCTATTTCATTAGAGACACCTATCGGTGAAGAAGAGGACAGTCATCTTGGTGATTTTATTGAAGATAAAAAGTTTATGCTTCCTTCAGATGCCGCTGTAAGCCAGAATCTTGCTGAGCAAACAAGAAAGGTTCTTGCAACATTGACTCCGAGGGAAGAAAAGGTTTTACGCATGCGATTCGGAATCGGTGAAAAAGCAGATCATACTCTTGAGGAGGTCGGGCAGGATTTTGCGGTAACACGAGAAAGAATCAGGCAGATAGAGGCAAAAGCTTTGAGAAAACTAAGACATCCAACCAGAAGTCGTAAATTGAAAAGTTTTATCGAACCTAATGCTTGACAAAAAGTTTTTATAAAGTTAAAAATAAGGTTTAAATAACTTTATCCATTTATGCATCTCATCTTCAGGTCGCCTTTGCCCGATCTGAGTATTCAAAATCTACAAAATAGCTTGCTATTCCTTAAGATTTTGAATACTCAGATCGAACAAATCCGATCTAAATTTGAGCGCCTAAATGAGAAAGTTATTTAAACCTTGTTCCTAAATCAAATTTGCGGGCCCATAGCTCAGATGGCAGAGCCACCGGCTCATAACCGGTCGGTCCCTGGTTCGAATCCAGGTGGGCCCATTTTTTATGATTGAACAATGATTGCAAAAATATCTGATATCATTAAGGCGATGGAAAACTTCGCACCATTCCATCTTGCTGAAGAATGGGATAATGTCGGATTACAGGTTGGACAAAATAACTGGCCGGTAAAAAAAGTGTTGATTGCTTTGGATCCTGCTCCCGATGTTGTTGAGGCTGCCTGCAATAATGATATTGATTTAATTATTACACACCATCCCCTGATATTTCAACCTTTGAAATCCATTGATTTCAGCACTCCTGTTGGCCGTGTAATCAAGATGGCCGTTAAACACCGCACCGGTATATTTTCAGCACATACCAACCTTGACAGTGCAAAAGATGGTATAAATGATGTTATCGCAACACGTATCGGTCTAAAAAATCTGAAAGTTCTGGGAAAGGTCAGGAGCGCAGAAAATTATAAGCTTGTATTGTACGTGCCTGTTAAGTATGAGCAACAAATTTTGGATTCTTTTTTTGAAATTATGACCATGGCCGGGGAAATTGAAAATTATTCATGCTGTTCTTTCAGGACAAGAGGAAAAGGTACTTTCAAGCCTGGTTCACAGGCAAATCCATTTATAGGCAAACCTGGTGAGATTACTCAAACAGATGAGATAAGGATAGAAACCATTGTACAAAAAAGTAATCTCAAAAGCGTTATCCGGCATGTGAAAAAAGCTCATCCTTATGAGGTGCCGGCATATGATGTTTATCCTCTTATAACTCAAGAGAATGCTCAGGGCATTGGTCGTATCGGAGAACTTGATGAGAAAAAAAAGCTTGCTGATTTTGCATTGGAAATTAAAAAAATACTTAAATTGAAATCAGTAAAAATCGTCGGAAAACCGGATCTGTCTGTTAAGACTGCATCTGTGTGTACCGGCAGCGGGTCAAGCCAGATGAATAACTTTTTTTCATCAGGATCTCAAGTTTATATAAGTGGAGATTTGCGTTATCATGATGCAAGGGCTGTCGAGGCCGCAAACCTTGGCCTGATTGATATAGGACATTTTGCATCCGAGCATTTAATAGTTGAAGTGCTGGCGGAACGTCTTCAAAAAATTCTTATTGAAAGTGAGTTCGATGTAAAAGTTGAGGCATGTAAACTGGAAAAAGATCCGTTTGTTGTTTTGTGATTAGGTTTTAAGATTTAGGATTTAAGTTTTAAGTATCCGTTATAACGTAGTAATATGATGTTATAACACCTGACATCTAAAGCCTAAATCTTAAATCTTAAATCTTAAAACCTGATAAGTTAAGGATATGAAAGAACAGATAGATAATCTGGTAAAACTTCAAAAAATTGAGACAGAAACCAACGAAATTAAATTGCTTTTAAGTAACGTTACTCAAAGGTTGAATAGTCTTTCTTCAAGGTTTAGTGAGTTTGAGCAGACTACGAAAGATGAAGAATTAAAACTTGATGAGCTGAAAAAGAGTTATCGTTTATATAAATCTGATGTAGAAATGAATATCTCCAGATTAAAGAAAAATCAGGAAAGACTTGGAACTATTAAAACAAACAAAGAATATAATTCATTATTAAAAGAAATTGAGGATATTAAAGCAATAAATTCTCAAGTTGAAGATAAACAGTTCGAATGCCTTGAACAAATGGAGGATATTGAGAAAGTTCTATCTGATAGAAAAAATGAATATAAAGAGCTTTTCGAGCAGGTTAATAAAGAAAAACAGACCATAGCTCATGAAACAGAAAAGAACGATAAAAGGCTTGCTGAACTTGATACTGAATGGAAGAAATTTACAGGTAAAATTGAGCCTAAATTGTTAAATGTATATCTTACTGTAAGAGATAAGGCTGGAGGAATTGCAGTTGCGCCCGTAATAGATTCCGTATGCTATATATGTAATATGAATATTCCGCCGCAGATGTATAATGATCTTCAGCGCTGTAAAAGCTTGGAATTTTGTCCAAGTTGTCAGAGAATAATTTACTGGAAGAATACTAATTAGAGATCAGGGGTCAGGGATCAAGGGATTAGGAGAAGTTCCCGACCCCTGACCCCTGATCTTTTACGGTCGGAGCAGTCCAGACGATCGCTGGATCATTTGTTTGATCCGGAGGAAAGTCCGAACACCGTAGGGCAGGGTGCTTCATAACGTGAAGTCGCGGTAACGTGAAGGAAAGTGCAGCAGAAAGTATACCGCCCTGTGAATTCAGGCTAAGCCTGACTTGCAGGGTAAGGGTGAAAAGGTGCGGTAAGAGCGCACCAGTTCTCCGGGTGACCGGGGAAGCTTTGTAAACCCCACCCGGTGCAAGACCAAATAGAGGAGTGCTTGAGGGTAGCCCGTCCGAGCTCCCGGGTAGGTCGCAAGAGGTGTCGGGCAACCGGCACCCATAGATGAATGATCGTTGCCCTGCGTGGGGTAACCCTTGCAGGGAACAGGATTCGGCTTATGGACTGTTCCGGCCGTTTTAAAACCTGAGACCGTTGCAAAATGTTCAATTTTGCAACGGTCTCAACTGGTGAGGTGAAAAGGATGTTGCAGGTTGAAGAACTTAAGGTAGAAGTCGGGAATAAAACTATACTTAAAAATGTTAATATGGAAATCCCGGATGGAGAAACCCATATACTTTTCGGTCCGAACGGGTCAGGAAAGACCAGTCTGATGATGACCATAATGGGATTTTCAGGCTATAATGTTACTCATGGAAAAATTACGTTCAAAGGTGAAGACATCACATATATGCCGATTTACGAGCGTGCAAGACTCGGTATCGGGGTGTCATTCCAGAGGCCGCCGACTATTAACGGCTTAAAAACAAGGTCTATAGTTGAAATATGCAGTGGCGGTCGTCCTGTTGATGTGGAGGAACTTTCCAAACAGCTTAAATTTTCCGATTTTTTGGATCGGGATGTAAATAATAACTTTTCAGGTGGAGAAATTAAACGTTCCGAGCTGCTCCAGCTTACGGCACAGCAACCCGACCTTATACTGCTGGATGAACCTGAATCAGGCGTTGACCTTGAAAGTATTATCCTTATTGGTGATACTATAAATTCTCTTTTGCAAAGGGGGATTAAATGCCCGAGAGAAAAGCCTCATAAAAACATTGTGCAAAAAAAGACTAAATCCGCACTGGTTATTACTCATACAGGCCATATCCTTGATTATATAACGGCTGATAAAGGGCAGGTGCTTTATGGCGGTGTTCTTTGCTGTTCAAGAAATGCAAGGGAAATTTTAAATTGGATTAGAGAATACGGCTATGAGGAGTGTGTAAGATGCACAATATAGATAATAATGATTTGGAAGTTAATCTTGATAGCTATCAGAATGAAACAGAAGAACACGAATATATAGATGAGTTGTCCCGGATTGATTCTTCAGATGCGAATAAGCTTTTAGACATAGGCGTTGATACAAAAGAAACAGATCGAGCAGGTACATTTATACAAAAAGACAAGTCAGTTATACACTGCAAAACCCGATTTGATGGAGTTGAGGTAATGGGGATATCCCAGGCTGCAAAAAAACATGACTGGCTTGGCGATTATATGTGGAAAAATATTTCTCCCGATACCGACAAGTTTACAGCTCAGGTTAGAGAGAAGCCTCACGAAGGTTACTTTATACGGTCGCTTCCGGGAGTTAAAGCAAAACATCCGATACAGGCATGTCTTTATATAGCGAGAAATAACTTTGCGCAAAACGTTCATAATGTTGTCATAGCCGAAGAAGGTTCAGAGCTTCATATTATAACAGGGTGTGCTACAGCACCGCATCTAATATCAGGTTTGCATGTCGGTGTATCTGAATTTTATGTAAAAAAAGGGGCAAAACTTATATTTACCATGATTCATGCATGGGGTAAAAAGATAAAAGTACGCCCAAGAACAGTTATCAACGTTGATGAAGGCGGGCTTATAGTTTCTAACTATATATCTTTAAAACCGGTCGGTTCTCTTCAGATGTATCCAACAACATATCTTAACGGCAAAGGAGCCATTGCCCGTTTCAACAGCATTCTCGTTGCCGGTAAGGACAGCTTTCTGGATGTGGGATCAAAAATTGTATTAAATGCACCGGATTCACGTGCAGAGATAATATCACGTGCAATTACGACCGGTGGGACAATTATTGCCAGGGGAAACCTGATTGGAAAAGTTGCCGGTATAAAGGCACACCTTGAATGTAAGGGCCTGATAATAAATGATGGGCTTATGCATGCAATTCCTGAGCTTCAGGGTTATGTGCCAAATGTTGAGATGTCTCATGAAGCTGCTGTGGGTAAAATTGATCAGCATGAAATTGAGTATCTCATGGCAAGGGGCCTTGATGAGGATGAGGCAATATCAACAATTGTACGAGGATTTTTAAATGTGGATATTGAAGGATTACCTGAAAACTTAAAAAATAAGCTCGACAATATTATTTTTGAAACTCAGAAAGATATGATGTGAAATGCAGGGTTCAAGATTCAGGGTTCAGGGGTTCGGGGTTCAAAGGTTCAAGGTTCAGGGTTAGGGGGGTGAGATAAGTGCAGGGAGCATTGAATAATCTTTCTTTTGCTGACAAGGTTAAGATATTTTCTTACGGTTATCTTAAACATTGCGTTTACATTTCACATCTTGATCCAACCAGTGGTTTTTTTACAAAAAAGCTTTTTGCAGAACTTGTAACTTCATCTCAGATTCTCGAAGATTTTCTTGATTATCACGGTGCAAAAAATAATAAGAACTGGTATTATTATAGAGAATTGTCTGCTTCTGTCAGGCATTTGAGTATTGGCAGCTATTCTCAAAAGCATATTTTAAACCGCCTTGTTTTTTATGATCTTGTGCATACTGAAGACTTTGCAAAGCAAGGCTGGGCAACATTTAATTTTTTGATAGAATCTATAAAGAAACTTACCCCGGTTATTCTTGATGAAGCCCGTCGGTTAGACATAGCCATACCGGATGATAATTTCGATGTTTTTGAATTTCCTGGCGTTACAACTAATGATTTGCTTGATTATGATATTGATGATGAAGACAAAGACCTGCAGAAGAAAAATATAGTGAAAATTGCCAGCGAGTTTCTGAGTATTGCAAAAAGCTTTGATCATTCCGGTTTTTATGAACCATATGATGCTAAAAAGATATTGGAGATTGTACCTGACAAGGTCAATGAGGTTGAGATGAGACGATTTGAGATGCTCGTACACAACCTTCAGTCCGCTTTTGATACATATGTAATACATGGTGGATATAGGTTCGGTAACAGGAAACTCAAGGATCTCCGCGGTTGTTTTTCAGTTGTATTTCACCTTCTTCAAATGATAGGAAGGCTTCTGCATTTTTATGAGCGCCACCTCCATGAGGCAGGTTATAAGAACATCTATAAAAAGGTGCAGGAGCAGCTATCATTACTTGTTGATCCTGCAGTTCTTCTTGATCGGACAATTAATTACGGACTTTATTATGTCTGTCACTTCTTGAGAACCGGTAAAAACCTGGCGAGTGAGATATTAAATGAAAACATTGAGCGTTCTTCAATTTCTGTAGGTGTGCCGGTTAAACTGGGTTTCCACAGCAGGCCCAGTCTTCTCGTTGCCAAGATTGTTCAGCACTATGGTGGTCAGGTGGAACTTTGTGTAGGAGAAGACAGATTCGATGCAAGCAGCGTTCTTGATATACAGTGGGCAGGGGGAAAGATTCAGAAGGAAAACAGAACTGAGGTTAGATTTGAAGGAGATGTTCGTGCGTTAGGAGACATTAAAATTCTTACCGGTGTCAATTACGGTGAGGATACAATGGGAAAAGGTGTGCCACTTCCCAAAGAGCTTGGTTACTTAAAATAAAGTCGGATTTTTGTAGTCTTTTCAATTTACTTCCCCCCATTGTATAGCAGCTTCGGTTTATCCTTTGCCCGATCACAAACATATTGAAATAGCTCGCTATACCTTCAACTTTTGTAATTCAAGATCGAACAAATCCGACTCAAATCTATGCACCTACTTGTGGAAGTTATTTCGTCCTCGTTCCTTATTGTGGTCTTGATTGAAAGGATAGTATGGGGAAAATAGTGAAAAAAAGCCGGAATGAACAGCATGTGCAATTTAATGGGTTAAGTGAAAAAGAGATACACACATTGTACAGTTTGGCGACTATTAAAAAGTTACAACCTGGTGATATCTTGATAAAAGCAGGTGATATCGACCAAACAATTTATTTAATTCTGAACGGAAAGATAAGGATTATGGAAGTGGCAGAAAGACAGGCGAAAGTAGCTGTCTTTTTACACAAAGGTGACTTGGTTGGTGGCTTTGGCCTTGTTATGAAGATGCAAAGGAAGGCATCTGTCGTAGCCGCTGAACCGTCGAGTATTATGGCAGTGAATAAAAAAACATTGGATGCCCTTGAAGAAAAAACCCAACTGTTTTTCTTTAAGCGTTTAAATGCTCTTGCCATAGAACGGATCTGCCAGCTCGAAGAAAGGGAAAAGAAACTTGCTGACAAGAACATTAAACTGATAAAGGACATTTATCGTGAGCGTACTCAGGGGATAACCGACTTACAAAACTCGGAAATGGTTCGGAACATATTAAGAAAAATCCCAAAATTGCCGATTTTCGTTACTACTCTCGCTAATAATTTGATAGACGGTCGAATCTCATCAAAAGAAATCGCAGCACAGATAAAGAAAGATCCTTCTCTTGTTGGCATTGTTTTAAAAACTATCAATTCAGCCCATTACGGATTTCGGAAAAAGATTTCCGATATTAACCACGCTATTGTTTTGTTCGGTTTTAACGAGTTGTACCAGTTGGTCATTGCTGAGAGTGTTCGCCTAACCATGCCGAATATCCCGAGTTTTCAGGAACTACATTCCCACTGCGTGAATATATCGCACATCTCATTCGCACTTTCTCAAGAAACACGAGTCGGTAAACCGGTAGAGCTATCCACAATAGGATTAATGCACGATCTTGGACAGATAGTTATCCTTTTGCTAAAAAAGCAGAATCCCAAATTGGCAATGTTTATTGACAGCCTGGATCAATCTCAGATCGGAGGGCTTTTATTGAAATCATGGAATCTGCCGGATGTTATCTGGAAAAGTATTGAATTCCAGTTTTTTCCTGAATTTGTACATCCGACCAATATCCCAACGGAAATATTAGATAATACCACCGTTCTTTATTTTGCCCACCTTTGTTATGATATATATCAAAATAAGTTGGAACACGAATTACATACTACATTTCTGGATGAGTACAAGCAATTGTTGAATTTAGAAAAATATTCAGTAGTTGATATTGCATATAGGCTTGTACTTCCAAGTTTGAATAAAAAAATCAATTCGCTGCCAATGTCATTAAAACAACTCATAGCGAAACAAACAATGTGATTTCAAATCGAACAAATCCGACCTAAATCTGAGCGCCTAAATGAGAAAGTTATTTAGACCTCGTTCCATATGATGTAAACGTCAGATAAAAACCCTGTCACAATGTCTAATCTCTGTAAAGCCATGCTTGTGGGGTTGCTCACAGGCGTATTGGGATTGTGCTTTGTTCCAATAGCATCTCAGCTCGAAGAAGATATCGGCCTTGATTTTCTGTTTACTTTAAGGGGAAGCAGAGAAGTTCCATCTGATGTCATCATAATAACGATGGACAGGGTTTCTGCCAGGAATCTCAACCTGCCGCCGGATCCGGGGAAATGGCCACGTTCGCTGCATGCCCGCCTCGTTGAAATTCTGACAAAACAAGGTGCTGCGGTTATTGCATTTGATGTACTTTTTGATGAAGTTCGCAACCCGGATCATAACAGTATGTTTGCCGATTCCATTAAGAATGCACACAACGTTGTTCTGTGTGAATCTGTGGAAAAGGAGACAATTTCCTTAACGGACAAAGAAGGAGTACATACAGGAACTCTGCATACTATAAAACTGGTTCCGCCGATTCCTCTGCTTGCTCAATCTGCAATGGCCATAGCACCTTTTGTCTTGCCTAAAGTGCCTGTTAAGGTAAGCCAGTACTGGAGATTTAAAGGAGGCGTCGAAGACAAACCAACATTACCGGTAGTTGTGTTCCATATCTTTGCATTAAAGGTATGCGATGAGTTTCTCCACACGCTGAAAAAGGTTGCTCCTCATCATGCTGACAAGATGCCTCTTGACACAGATGAAATAATAAGAACCAAACGGGTTGAACAGCTTGTACTGATTTTAAGAAATATATTTGATAGAGAGCCCTTGATTGCAGAAAAAATGTTGGACGAGTTTGAAGATACAATATCATTGTCTCTTGACCCGAAAAAGTATCAGCTTCTCAAGGCACTGATAAAAATCTACCAGGGCTCAGAAAGTCGCTATCTTAATTTTTATGGCCCTCCAGGCACTATATCGACACTTCCCTATTATCAATTATTGCAGGATGACAAAAGACCTGCTCTCAACCGGAAACAACTTGATCTAAACGGCAAAGCTGTATTCATCGGACTTTCGGAACGATTGCGGCCGGAACAGAAAGATGGCTTTTATACAGTCTTTTCTCAATCAACAGGAGTGGATATCAGTGGCGTTGAGATTGCGGCGACTGCTTTTGCAAACATGCTGGAGGATATGTCTGTTGAACCGCTCGGACTTCTTGCCCATCTTGCGACTATCTTTTTTTGGGGAGTGGGGCTCGGCATTCTCTGTTTTCTTTTGCCTCCTCTCATCGCCGGAGCGAGCGTGGCCGGCCTGAGTGCAGTCTATCTGATTGTTGCCCAGTATCAGTTTAACAACACCGCATGCTGGTATCCTCTGGTTATCCCTCTGTTGTTTCAAGCGCCCCTTGGATTTTTCGTTACTTTGATCTGGAAATATTGCAACACGCATAAGGAGCGTGAGAATATCAGAAAGGCCTTTGGATATTACCTGCCCGACAAGGTCGTAGACCAGGTTGCAAAAAACATATCACATATCAGGACAAGCAGCCAGATGGTCTACGGAACGTGTTTGTATACCGATGCAGAACAATATGCCACTTTGTCGGAAATCATGAATCCGGAGGAACTCAGCAGCTTCATGAACAGATATTATAAAGCTATTTTCCAGCCGGTAATGAAACACGGCGGGATTGTGTCAGACGTCGTAGGCGATTCCATGCTATCAATATGGGCTACGGGAAATCCTGATGCAGCTCTCAGGAATCAGGCCTGCCTCACTGCACTTGATATAACGACTGCTGTGCGCCGATTCAATCAGGCTTCTGCTGTTTTCCAGCTTCCTACACGCATTGGATTACATTCCGGACGCATGGCCATGGGTAATATCGGCGCTATTGATCATTACGAGTATCGCGCTGTGGGAGATGTGGTTAATTCAGCGTCACGGTTAGAGGGGCTAAACAAATACCTCGGTACCCGGATTCTGGTCTCAAAGGAAGTACTCCACGAACTTGATGGATTTCTGACAAGAAGGCTCGGGGAATTCATTTTGGCAGGGAAAACAAGGTCTATAGTGGTATATGAACTAATATGCCGTTTGCAGAAATCTGAAGAAAAACAAAAGGCCCTTTGCACAATTTTTGACGAAGCGCTCAGTGCCTACAGAAACAAATCATGGGATAAGGCAATCGAAAAATTCTATGAATGTACAAGAATGTATGGCAAAGATGGACCCGCGGCTTTTTATATAAAATTGTGTAAGAAATATAAAGAAAAACCGCCGGAAAAAATGTGGAACGGGCTGATTTCTTTGGACAAGAAATAGAACTTATCTCTATCCTTTCCATCACTCCTTGCAAAAATCAAATCTTATAGCAAGCCATGAGCTTTTTCTTGTTCAACTTGATCCTCCTTTTGTATTAAACCTTTTCCTTTGACTCTCCTGGCAAGGCTTCTATCCTGCTGAATGGATGTAACCTCCAAGATGATATCTCCGCCCGACACGCTGAATCGTTGTCCTGTCCTGACCCCCGCCATCTCGCCTATATTGAGCCGGATCTCTCCATCTTTTACTTCCAAGACCTTACCCCGCAATGGATAGAGTTGTTTCAGCTTTTTCAAAAGCT
>DAOWEW010000223.1 GCA_030638305.1 Desulfobacteraceae bacterium | reverse complement strand
CCATCGGAAATAATCATCAAGCCGTTGTAGGTAAACAGGCTGGGGATTGTTTGTTTGTATGTTTGGAGCTGTTCGAATGCCGATCTTATGGTTGCGTTTTCATCAGCCGGGTTTTTCAGCTCAATAACCACCAGAGGCAGGCCGTTGACAAAAAGAATCACATCAGGGCGTTTGTTGACATTGTTTTCAATGACGGTAAATTGGTTGGCAACCAGAAAATCGTTATTTCCCGGATTTTTGAAATCAATGAGCCAGACCAGATCACCCCGGCTGTAGCCATTTTTTTGATAGCCGACCTTTATTCCTTCGGTCAGCATCCGGTGAAAGGCTTCATTGTTGGCAAGGAGTTCAGGCGAGTTCAAACGCTGTATTTGTTTGATGGCATCTTCGCGGATATTAACAGGAATAGACGGGTTGATCCTGCCGACGGCTGTTTGCAGTCTCTCTAAAAGCCATACATCTTCAAAGCTTTGCCTTTCCGGCGTGTCACTATCCGGGGCAATGGAAGGGGCGTAGACATATTGGTAGCCCTGCTTTTCAAGAAGTTCGATGGTAAATTTTTCGATTTCAGATTCGGTGATTTTATTCATATTCATTCCCATCAATTTGAACTACCGAGAATTGCCTAGGCAATTGCCGCTTCGTCGAGTTCTTTCTCTTTATAGATAGTTTTCCCCCTTGACACGCTGTATCTCTTTGTCAAAGTCGGAGATGAAGTCTCTATCCTGTGTTACACGATATTCTTCGTATTCCTGCCCGGCTTTTAGTTTTGCTTCCAATGCGCTGACTTTGCCTTTATCCTGTAGTATCGGGTAGCTGGATAATTCCAGAAAACTATGGAGAAATTCAATCCAGTCAGCCATCTTCATCAAAATCTGCCGCTGTGCCCGGTTTTCCGCCAGATCAAGATAAGCAGAGATAATTTGATTCAGTTCCTTGATATGGGCTTCGTTCAGGTAATTCTTTGCGATGGAAACATCAGATTTCACAATCTTGCCGTCCGGAGCCTGTTTCCAGTTGGTCAAACCCATGTGGATTGTTGTTGCATCTGCCGAATCGTAAACAATTTCGGCTGCTGTTTTTCCGGTGATCGCCCAGTGGAGTTTGTTCTGAACAGTTACGAAAAAATCCTTTGTTAGCGGCGTGTTTTTGTCATAATCGGCGGCAAGCGCGTAGATATCAGTGATCTTCTGATAAAACCGCCGCTCACTGGCTCGGATTTCCCGGATACGTTCAAGGAGTTCTTCGAAATAATCCCTGCCGAAAACCTGTTTGCCCTGCTTAAGCCGCTCATCATCCAGAACAAATCCCTTGATGATGAATTCTTTCAGGGTTCCGGTAGCCCAGATACGGAACTGTGTGGCCTGGTATGAGTTGACGCGGTAGCCGACTGAGATGATGGCATCAAGGTTGTAGAAATCAAGTTTTCTTGTTACCTGCCTTTTACCTTCATTTTGAACTGCTCGAATTTTTCGAGTAGTTACTCTTTCATCAAGTTCACCTGACTTATAAATTTTTTTTAAATGATACGTAATCGTGTGACTTTCAACGCCAAAAAGGCGGCCCATAGCTTTTTGTGTCAGCCAGACTGTTTCATCTTGCAATACAACATCAACATGAATGTTTCCATCTTTCGAGGTATAAAGAAGAAAATTTTGTTGTTGATTTGTCAATTCATTTTTCATGTGAACAATTTTCCTTTTCATTATATCTCACCCGGACTTCACCACTCATCAGTTTTGGCAATAGCGTATCACGGAGTTTTTCGAGGGTGCGGATTTGTTGTTGGTTTGTTTTTATCTTGCTAAAAACTGGGTTAACCGTTTTATCAAAACCATCTAACAAAGGTGAAGGTGGAATAGTAATACTGATTTTTTTAAATACGGACTTTGCAATTTCTTGGAAAACTGAACCATTACCTGAATTTTTTATTCCCTCCATATTTGCTTCACACCATAAGTAAATAAAGTAGTTGGAAACCATCTTATCACAAACAATAGCAATATAGCCTTGATTAATTGCCAGAGGAATTTCTGTAATCGCTAAGTATCCTATGGGAGCACGAGAGGACAGTAAAACTGTACCAATCGGTAATAAGCCAGAACCGATTTTTTCCAGACCTCTTTCTGTTATTTTTCTTTTGGTATCAGATATAAAAACAGATGTATGATTTGATAAATCTCTCGGTGATGTCCAATAAATGTCACCATCCCAATATTCAGATTTTTTAGTACTTGGTGTTGTTCCTCCTTTGACAGAAATCACATCATGGAGAACTCCTTCCTCCCACTCTTCCTTCGCTTCTTCCACAAACCACTGCCTGAAAAGCGTTTCGGCCATGGCTTCGAGGGTTTTGTTCTGGCGGTGGAGCAGGTCTATTTTGTCGTCGAGACTGGAAAGGAGTGAGGCGATGGCTTTTTGTTCGGGGAGTGGGGGGAGAAGAAAAGACATTTTCTTCAAATCTCTAATTGGCAGTTGAGGTTGTGCACTCCCAGTAGTAAAGGTTTCAAAATCCTTTTTCAAATATTTGAATAATTGATAATTAAAGTCTTTATCTATACCGTTTGGACGGATTATTACCATTCCAGAATTAATTCGTAACTTATCATAAATTACATTGTCATTATAAAATCCTACATTTCCAACGGTTCCTCTTGTAGTTAACACTAAATCATATCTCTTTAATTTTCCTTTTCTTAACAACTCATCTTTTTCTTTTGTTATGAAGTTTAATTCAGTAAATTCAAATCCATTAGTAGTTACGTTCTTTGTATTCAGAAAAAGACAATAACCGTTTTCAAAGAACTCATCCTTTTTAGGATAGTTTTTCCCCCTGTCACCATCAATTATTTCAAAAGATGCATCGCCCAGTTTACATTCCTCCCACTCACTCATCGACCTTCATCTCCTTTAATCTCGTTAGCATCTCAACCGCCCCGATATCCATCTTCGAAAATGCAAACCATTTCTTTCCGAGGTCTTTCAGGGAAGCGCCAAAATGATAAAGTGTGGTATTGTCGATGATTATAAACCGGTCATGGGAGTTCTTGAACTCTTTTATATTGATGGCCGGATATTGTTTTTGTGAAGATTTTAACAGTTACACTCTTTTTTCTTTTTGTAAGTAGCTGAAGAACTGAATCGTCAATATAATTATCAATAATAATGATTGATTTTTTTGCTCTCCTGATAAGATCAGAAACAAATTTATAGGCATCAAAAATCTGTCCGTCGAAAAAGATGCCTTGCTTCGGCGTGATTTCTTTTGATTCTATGGCATTAAATATTCGGTCAAATTTTTTATCTGTTTCAGCTTTGTACTCAAGCTGCTTTTGTTCCACTGCGTCAAGCCTGTGAAAAATCTGAGCATTTGTCGTAATAAATTTACGCATTGCGACAAAGGCATTTATTATCTGGATACTTACTTTGACGGCTGTTTCACTTCTTAAAACAGCTGAAAGCATGGCGACTCCCTGTTCGGTAGATGCATACGGCAGATATTTTCGATGTTTTCCCCTGGCACTGTTTAAGGTCACATTTTGTGACCTTAAAGAATCTTTTTTTGAAAATCCAATCTGCGACTTCAAATGACTTAATTCATCATTATTGATTTGAAACATAAATTCTTCAGGAAATCGATCTCTGTTTCGCTTAACCGCTTGATTAAAAACTTTAGTTTTAACCCCATAAAGCAATGCCAAGTCTTCATCCAGCATTACCTGAACATCACGGATGGTATAAATTCTGTTCTGAATTTCTTCATTTTTAATCAATTCACTTACGCTCATGCCATCTTTACCTTCTTCAAATTCTCAGCAATCAAAGCATTCAGCCTTGCCTCATCCTTCAACTGCCCCTCAAACCCCACTTTATAATTATCAATTTTCCATTATCAATTATTCACTTCCACTCAGCCTTTTTATCCCCGAATAACCCGTCAATATCCTCATCTGCTGGATGGCGATTTGATTCAGTCGTTCAAGTCTTACTTCCTGAGATAATTCCTCATTGATAAACAAGGCGTTCAGGTTTTCAAGATTGGATAGGCAAACTAATTGCGACACATCTGCATAATCGCGAATATTTCCTTTTTTATCGGGGTTTGCGTCCCGCCACATGGCAGCGGTTGTACCGAACATGGCCATATTCAGAATATCGGCTTCGGTGGCGTAAATGTGGCTGATCTGTGATTTGTTTAGCTCTGAAGGCACAAGGTTTTCTTTGATGGCATCGGTATGAATCCGGTAATTGATTTTGGTCAGGTTCCGGCGTATATCCCAGCCAAGCTGCTTTCGTTCATCGTCTTTCAGGCGCTGGAACTCTTTGATAAGGTATAGTTTGAATTCTACTGAAATCCAGGAGGCAAATTCAAAGGCGATGTCCTTATGCGCATAGGTGCCGCCATATCTGCCCCGTTTTGAAATAAGACCCACAGCATTCGTTTGCTCAATCCACTGTTTAGGCGTAAGAGTAAAACTATTGAGACCGGCCTGCTTTTTAAACCCGTCGAATTCGACGGGTTTAAAATCCGGATTATTGAGCATTTCCCAAATACCGAGAAACTCAATGGTATTTCGATTTCTAATCCAATTTCGAATTAAATCGTCCGTTCTTTCTGCGTTTTTATGTCTGGCAATATCCGTTATACAGATATAGTCTTCTTCGCTATGTGAATATACTGTTATTTCAGTTCCTTTGACTTCAATTTTAGCCATTTTTCACCTCAATTTTTCCAAGATTTTCCAGGATAATCTTTTTCAGCCTCACGTCCTCTTTTAACTGCTCCTCAAACTCCGCTTTCAGCTTGGCAAACCGTTCATTGAAATCAAAATCATCATCTTCAACGGCCAAGCCCACATACCGTCCCGGTGTCAGCACATAATCCAGTTCCCGCACCCGTTCTATGGAAGCGGAATTGCAGAACCCTTTGACATCTTCATAATCCCCGTCCGGATTACGCCAGTTGTGATAGGTTCCAGCGATGGTGGAGATATCCTCTGCGGAAAACTCCCGTGTTCTGCGGTTGATTAAATGCCCCATATTGCGGGCATCAATAAAGAGGATTTCATCTGTGCGGTTGCGGAACTTGCCATTAGCTTTATTCCGGCTCAAAAACCACAAACTGGCGGGGATCTGGGTATTTAAAAAACAGTTTGGCAGGCAGATTGACAATACAATCCACCAAACGGGCTTCAATCAGTGCTTTGCGGATATCACCTTCACCGGATGTTTTGGAGGTCAAGGCGCCCTACGCAAGAACAAAACCGGCCTGACCGCTGGGGCTTAAGTGATACAGGAAATGCTGTATCCAGGCATAGTTGGCGTTTCCTGTCGGCGGTGTACCATATTTCCATCTGCCGTCTTTTCTAAGAAGATCACTGCTCCAGTCGCTGTCATTAAAGGGCGGATTGGCAATCACATAATCGGCTTTTAAATCCTTGTGACGGTCATTCAAAAAAGAGCCTTCATTGTTCCATTTTACCTGGGAACTGTCGATGCCCCGAATCGCCAGATTCATCTTTGCCAGCCGCCAGGTGGTCTGATTGCTTTCCTGTCCGTAAATGGAAATGTCGTTCACTCTGCCCTGATGATCGGCCACAAACTTTTCTGACTGCACAAACATGCCGCCGGAACCGCAACAGGGGTCAAGCACTCTGCCTTTGTATGGTTCCAGCATTTCCACCAGCAATTCAACAACGCTTCGCGGGGTATAGAACTGACCACCCTTTTTGCCTTCTGCCAAAGCAAATTCACCGAGGAAATATTCAAACACATGCCCCAGCACATCGGCGCTTCGAGCTTTGGCATTACCCAAGGCAATGTTTCCCACAAGGTCAATTAAACCGCCAAGATTGGTGGGGTCGAGGTTGCCTCTGGCATAGACTTTCGGTAATACATCCCGAAGCGAAGGATTGTCCTTTTCAATGGCATCCATAGCGTGGTCAACCTCTTTGCCGATTTCCGGCAATTTGGCTTTGGATTGCAGATAAGACCAGCGGGCAATTTCCGGCACAAAAAAGACATTCTCCGCCTTGTATTCGTCTTTGTCTTCCGGATCGGCGCCGGAATATTCGCCTTCACCTTTTTAAGCTTGTCAAATAACTCTTCAAAAGCATCAGAAATATATTTCAAGAATATCAATCCCAGAATAATGTGCTTGTATTCCGCTGCATCAATGTTTTTCCTGAGCTTATCGGCTGTTTTCCAGAGCTGTTTTTCAATCGGCTCTTCGGTGTTATTCTTATTGGCTTTTGCCATTTATATTTCTCCAGTGACTAATTCTGCTTACCGGCAATCTGTTGGTCATTAGGGTTCGCACAAATCATTGAGTTGTTATAATTTTATCGCATACATATCTGAAAAACTCTTTAGACCAGAGTTCAAGTGATGACAGATCTTTCAATAGATTCTTAACATCATTTTTTGCATTATCGAAGTCTGTGGATACAATCCTTTCTTGAAGCATTTGTCTTAAAACTTTTTCTGTTAAAGAAGTATTTGCTTCAAGATGTCCGGTTTGCTTCATTCTACTCTCAAGATGTTTCAGACCAACAGGCACCTTTCTTCCCACATACCAAACAAGATCATACCAGTCCCGACCCTTCACTCTTTTCCCCCAGGATCTGCACAATATTGCATGCATTTTTCCGGCAAAAAGATGTGGTGGAATATAGGTGTTAACAGAAAAAGGTACGGGCTGAACAAGATATTTAGCTTCAGTTTTAAAATCACCTGGAGGCTTTGTATCAACTTCCAGCTTTATTCTCATTACCTTGTCTGAATGCATTTTTTTTCTGACAGATTGCGGGGTATTGAT
>DAOWEW010000104.1 GCA_030638305.1 Desulfobacteraceae bacterium | reverse complement strand
ATACGTCCCAAGACCGGAGAACATGATCTGAAAATCAAGATTAACCATATTAAAAAGTTTATAGGAAAAAAGGATAAGGTTAAAGTTACAGTTGTGTTCAGGGGACGTGAAATAGCACTTTCAGAGCTTGGCAGGAATTTGCTTAAAAAAATTGCTGAAGAAATTGATGATATTGCAATAGTAGAGCAATATCCTAAATTTGAGGGACGTACCATGATGATGATCCTGGCCTCAAAGTAAATCATTAACCATGGCCCGGATCGGATTGGACATCCTGGCTTAGAATGAAGACTGTCAGAAAGCTTCAATCTATCCACCTGAGTAGAGTTACCAATAATCAGAAAATTAAAAACTCAAGTCGCTTTGAGTTTTTAATTTTCTGATTATTTTTATAAAAGATGGCGTAAGCTGCTATCTGTGGCAGCTTACGCCATCTATGTTTGAAAACAACTGAATTATTACGGCTCAGATAAGCCTTTGAATGGAGAAGAAAAACAATGCCAAAAATCAAGACCAATAGAGCTGCGGCAAAACGTTTTAAAAAAACAGGTACAGGTAAATTCGTATTTTCGAAATCAAACGCAAGCCATATTTTAACTAAAAAAACATCAAAGCGTAAAAGAAGTTTAAGGCAAAGCCAGCTTATTAACAAATCAGACAGAAGAGAGATAAAACTGCTGCTGCCCAATGGTTAATTAGCTGTTTTATTATAAAAGGGGTAATATTATGCGAGTAAAAAGAGGTTTTAAAGCAAATAGACGTAGAAAGAAAATTTTAAAATTAGCAAAAGGATATCGTGGAGGCCGAAGCAAACTATTTCGCACAGCTTTAAATGCTGTTGATAAGGCATTAATGTATGCCTATCGTGATCGAAGAACGCGCAAACGTGATTTTAGAAAACTCTGGATCTCAAGGATAAATGCTGCGACTCGCATGAACAATTTATCATACAGTAAATTTATGCATGGATTAAAACTCGCCAATATTGACATTGACCGAAAAGTCCTTGCAGAACTCGCTGTGTCTGATCCCTCCGGATTTACCAGGATAGCCCAACTTGCTTCACAGCAAATGTAAATAATAGTATTAAGTTTTAAGATTTAGGTATTAGGTTTTATGGTGTCATATTATGATGTTAAAACAGGTGGTTAAATCCTAATGCTTAATACTTAAATCTTAATACCTAAATCTTAAATTTTTTGTTAAACCATTCGTAAAACTTAGAGCAAAAAAAGTGGAAAGAACTATAGAACAAATTTATGAAGAAGCCTTTAAGGAGATAAAATCCGCTACAGATAGTGAAAAGATCAAAGCTCTTTCAAGCCGGTATCTTGGCCGTAAGGGCATAATGACTCATTTTTTAAGAAACATTTCAAACCTTCCCCAGGAAAAAAGGCCGGAAGCAGGGAAAAGAGCTAATGAGGTAAAAAAAAGACTGGATGAGGCTTTCAAGCTTGCGTTAAAACGTCTTGAAACAGAATCTTTACAAACAGATTATAAAATTGATGTTTCGTTACCCGGGAGAACAATCCAACAGGGTTTTTTACATCCAATAACGCAAATTACATGGCAGATATGTGAAATATTGGAAAAACTCGGCTTTGATATAGCTGAAGGGCCTGAGGTCGAAACAGATCACTACAATTTTGAAGCTCTTAATATTCCCAAAAATCATCCTGCAAGGGATATGCAGGATACCTTCTATATTTCAGATAATATAGTTCTTAGAACCCATACATCATCAATCCAGGTCAGGATAATGGAAAAATGTACTCCGCCTGTACGCATTATTGCACCTGGCAGAGTCTATCGCTGTGATTCCGATATTACTCACACACCCATGTTCCATCAGGTGGAGGGTTTAATGGTTGATGAAGGTATTTCTTTCGGTGATCTGAAAGGGATACTTACAACTTTTATCCACCATATGTTTGATAAAAAAACATCCCTCCGATTTCGCCCAAGTTTCTTTCCTTTTACAGAACCAAGCGCCGAGGTAGATATTCTTTGCGTTATGTGTAGAGGCAAGGGGTGCAGAATATGTTCACACACCGGATGGCTTGAGGTTATAGGTGCAGGCATGGTCCATCCGGCTGTATTTGAAAACGTTGGATACGATACCGCACGTTATACAGGGCTTGCCTTTGGCATGGGAGTAGAACGTATTGCAATGTTGAAATATGGCATTGATGACATTCGGAAATTTTTTGAAAATGATTTGAGATTTTTAAGGCAATTTTAATATGAAAGTTAGTTTAAGCTGGATAGAGGATTATATCCAATTAAACAGGGAATCATATAGCGGCATCGCCGATGCACTCACTATGGCAGGGCTTGAGGTCGATTCGGTTACAAACAGATATGAGTACCTGAACAGTGTTGTTGTTGGACGTATTCTTGATATCAAACCCCACCCACATGCTGAAAAGCTTAAGATATGCAGTGTTGATATTGGAAAACATATCATTAGCGTTGTTTGCGGGGCGCCCAATATTTATAAAAATATGCTCGTTCCGGCAGCTTTGCCAGGCACCTGCTTGCCGGATGGTTCTGTACTTGAAAAAGGAATAATCAGAAATAAATTATCAGAAGGCATGCTTTGCAGCGAATCGGAACTTGGTCTTGGCGCAGACAGCAGCGGAGTCATGGATCTTAATCAGAAACACTTGCCCGGAAATAATCTAACAAAAGCTCTTGAGCTTTCAGACATGATTTTTGAAATTGATCTTACCCCCAACAGACCGGATTGTTTAAGCATAATCGGAATAGCCCGTGAAATAGCTGCCTTTCAGCAAACTACTATAAAACATCCCGAAACCTTACTTTCAGATTCCGGCAATAAAATTTCCGACTTTACATCTATTACAATCAACTCGCCGGATCTTTGCCCAAGGTATGCGGCAAGGCTTGTTTTTGATATTAATATTGCTCCTTCTCCTTTTTGGCTGCAAGATCGTCTGATATCCGTCGGATTAAGACCTGTAAACAATATAGTCGATATAACGAATTTTGTAATGATGGAAACAGGACAACCTCTTCATGCATTTGATTTTGATCGGCTGTCAGATCACAGAATAGTTGTCCGCAAGGCAAAAAAAGGTGAAACCTTTATAACCTTAGACAAGAAAAAACTTTTGCTTACCCCTGATATGCTTATGATCTGCGATGGTGAAAAACCTGTTGCGCTGGCGGGTATCATGGGTGGACACAATTCCGATATAACGGAATCAACCACCAGGGTTCTTATAGAAAGCGCTTATTTTACCCCTGTGGGGATTCGCAAAACTTCAAAAAAACTATGTATAAGCTCGGAATCCTCGCACCGTTTTGAACGTGGTGTTGACCCTGAAGGTATTATTACGGCTTTGAATAGAGCTGCTCAGCTTATGTCGGAACTCGACGGGACCAGTCTAATTGAAGGGATTATAGATAAACATTCTAAAACTAACAATGCCGGGCCCATAACTCTAAACGTTGGAGATACTAATCGTCTTCTTGGTACCGGTCTTGAGCGTGACGAAATTGAAAATTTATTAAAATCAATTGAGTTTGATGTTAAAAAAACAGATAATGACGAATTTGCAGTTGTTCCGCCATCATTTAGGGTTGACATCGCAAGGCCGGTTGATCTTATGGAAGAAATTGCCCGCCTGTCCGGCTATAACAACATACCTACTACCTATCCTTTGATACCGGCAGAAGCGCGACAACCTGAAAAACGATTGGGATTAAGAAACAGACTAAAAAGAATCATGACCGGCTTTGGATTTACTGAAACAATTAATTACAGTTTTATAAATAGATTATCCTGCGATAACCTCAGGCTTGAATCTGATGACCGGAAAAGAAATGTGATAAACATATTAAACCCTTTGACAGAGGAGCAGGCAGTTATGAGAACATCATTGTTGCCTGGGCTTCTTGAAACAATTCACCGCAACACAGCACAACAAATCAAGAATCTGAGACTGTTTGAAGTCGGCAAAATCTATATCGGTAAAGGTGAGGACAACCTGCCGGAAGAAATAGAGATGCTGGCCGGTATTTGGACAGGATCTCGTACAGATGCTTCATGGCACTCAAAAGAAATCGGATGCGATTTTTTTGACATAAAAGGAGTGGCTGAAGGGCTATTTGATATACTAAAAATTGATAATATAAAATTCGCCTGTATACCGGATAATTCATGCACTTATATCAGACCCGAACATACAGCTCAAATCCTGCAAGAAAAAAAGCCTGTCGGTCTGGTCGGAGAAATACATCCTCAAGTTCTACGCAATTTTGATCTAAAACAGACTGTCTTTATTTTTGAACTTGACTTGAATGTCATTTCTGATTTGATACCCGAAACTATTCGTTCAAAACCAGTTCCAAAATTCCCATCTATTTCAAGAGATATTACCATTATAATCGACAAAGATCTGGAATCCTCTGAACTGATTGAAATCATTAAAAAGATGGGTGAGAAGCTGGTTGAAAATTTATATCTGTTTGACGTATTCGAAGGTAAGCCTGTTTTGCAGAATAAAAAAAGCATATCTCTAAGAATAACTTACAGATCAAAACATAAAACCTTGGAAGATGACGAAGTAAATTATATCCATAAAAATATTACAAACAGGCTTCTTGAAGAATTTGACGCTTCGCTTCCAACATAGAAGATGCAAAACAATAAAACCCCTAAAAAAGGACTGCCTGATAAACTATATTTCAAGATCGGAGAGGTCGGTGAAATTGCCGAACTTCCGTCATATGTTCTACGATTCTGGGAAAGTGAATTCTCCAAAATAAATCCCGCAAGAACTCCTTCAGGTCAACGGCTTTACAGAAAAAGCGATATTGATCTCATCCTAAAAATTAAACATCTTCTTTATGAAAAAAAATTTACTATTCAGGGCGCCAGGAAATACTTAACCTCTGGATTTAAAGAAAAAAAAAGAGCATTATCGACCGAGGTCGTTGATGAAATCCGATCAGAACTGGAGCAAATTCGGGATCTACTCAGGAACGTGGACGAAACAACTTGACAGTATAGGACTTCTCATTTTTTAACCAATTCTATTAATTGGTTAGAGACCATCAGCCTGCAATAACAGCTCAAAAAGCTCGCCCGAAGTGCCAAAATTAAACATACCGTACTCAAAGAAAACACTCTTCTGACATTGGAAAATGTTTGGATGGGATGGGGAAAAAGTATGACCGTTAATAAGTTAATCGCAAGTTATGAAAAACTGCCTGCATTGGAGAAAAGCATTCTGCAAATT